>JAHILJ010000060.1 GCA_018897135.1 Nanobdellota archaeon
GCAAAGGCATATATTTTATACAGAAAAAGCCACGAAGAACTTCGGAATGTTAAAGGGCTTTTTGACACAATTGAAGCTGTTGATGATTATATTTCTCTGAATGATTGGATGGTTAAGGAAAACTCGAACATGGGTTTTTCGTTGCAAGGACTTAATAATTATATTGCTACAAAAATAATTAGTAATTATTGGACAAGAAGAATTTATCCTGAAGCTATTCGTAAAGCACATGAAAACGGAGACATTCATGTTCATGACCTTGGAACCTTGGGTGCATATTGTGTTGGATGGGATTTAAAGGACTTGCTCTTAACAGGTTTTACAGGAGTTACAGGAAAAGTTGCTTGCAAAGCTCCAAAGCACCTTAGAACAGCACTGGGTCAGGTAATCAACTTTTTTTATACTTTACAAGGAGAAAGTGCAGGTGCTCAGGCATTTTCAAATTTTGACACCTTATTAGCTCCTTTTATTCGCTATGATAACATGACTTACAAAGAAGTTAAACAATGCATGCAAGAATTTTTGTTTAATATGTCTGTTCCAACAAGAGTTGGTTTTCAAACACCTTTTACAAATATTACAATGGACTTGAAAGTTCCAAATTATATGAAAGATGAACCTGTGATAATTGGTGGCAAACCGCAAAAAGAAACTTACAAAGAGTTTCAAAAAGAAATCGACATAATTAATCAGGCTTTTGTAGAGTGCATGGTTGAAGGTGATGCAAAAGGAATGATTTTCACTTTTCCGATTCCAACTTATAATATTACAAAAGATTTTGATTGGGACAATCCTATCCACGACAAAATCTGGGAAATGACTGCAAAATATGGGATTCCTTATTTTTCTAATTTTATAAATTCAGATATGAAACCTGAAGATGCTCGAAGTATGTGTTGCAGATTAAGAATAGACCAAAAAGAATTACAAAGAAGAGGCGGTGGTTTGTTTGGATCAAATCCTCAAACAGGTTCGCTTGGCGTTGTTACAATAAATTTGCCTAGGTTGGGTTTCAAATATTCAGATGAAGAAAGTTTTTTTCAAAGATTAGAGGAACTTATGGAACTTGCAAAAGAAAGTTTGGAAATTAAAAGAAAAGCAATTGAACAATTTACAGAAAAAGGTTTGTATCCTTATTCAAGATTTTATTTAAGACATGTTTATCAGAGATTTGGAAAATATTGGAAAAACCACTTTTCAACAATTGGATTAATTGGAATGAATGAAGCTATTTTGAATTTTTTTCCTGGAGAAAATATTGGAACTGAAAAAGGAAAAGCTTTTGCAACAAAAGTTTTGAATTTTATGAGGAAAAAACTTGAAGAATTTCAAATGGAAACAGAAAACATTTACAATCTTGAAGCAACTCCTGCTGAAGGAACTTCGTATCGTTTTGCTCGTTTAGATAAAAAAAGATTTGGGAATATAATTGTTGCAAACGAAGCTTCTGTTAAAGAAAAAAATTCAAAACCATATTATACAAATTCAACACAACTTCCTGTGAATTATACAAAAGATTTGTTTCATGCTTTAGAATTACAAGATAGTTTACAATCTTCGTATACTGGTGGGACTGTTTTTCATTGTTTTGTTGGAGAAAAACTTGAAAAAGATGCTGTGAAACAACTTGTGAAAAAAATTGCTGAGAACTTTAGTTTACCTTATTTTACATTAACTCCTATTTTTTCAATTTGCCCTGTTCATGGATATATTTCAGGAGATCACCAATATTGCCCAAAATGTGACGCAGAAATTGGGTATAATCCAAATTCAAATTTAGAAATGAAAATTCCTATTGAGGTGAAGAAATGACAGAAAGAACAAAATGCCAAAGAGTAACTAGGTGTGTTGGTTATTTTAGGCCAATAGATCAGATGAACGAAGGAAAACAAGAAGAGGTCAATGATAGAGTAATGTTTGAAGTAGGCACTTGCCAATAAAATGAAAATAAAAGGTTTGCAAAAATTGACTTTGATAGATTATCCAGGAAAGTTAGCTTGTACTATTTTTCTTTTTGGTTGTAATTTCCGATGTGGATTTTGCCATAACCCTGAATTGGTTCTTAATAAATTAGGGGGGAATATTTCTGAACAAGAAGTTTTAGATTTTCTTGAAAAAAGGAAAAAGTATCTTGAAGGAATTTGTATTACGGGTGGAGAACCACTTTTAACATTGGAAAAGAATTTTCTTGAAAAAATAAAATCACTTGGGTATAAAATAAAATTAGACACAAACGGAAGTTTTCCCGAAAAACTTGAAGAATTTGTTTCAGAAGGATTAATTGATTTTGTTTCAATGGATATTAAAAGTTCAAAGGAAAATTATCTAAAAGTTTCAAATTCTAAAATTGAAATTGAAAAAATTGAAAAAAGTATTAAATTAATTTCTGGGTTAAAAGATTATGAGTTCAGAACCACAATTCTTGAAGAAATTCATACTACTGAAGAAATGGAAAAAATTGGAAAATGGTTAAATGAATTAATTGGAAAAATACCAAAAAAATATTTTCTTCAAGGATTTAAAAATAATGGAAAATTTATTGACCAAAAATACCAAAACAAAATTGATGTTACAGAAGTTTTTCTTGAAAGATTAAAACAAAAAATTGAATGTTATTTTGAAGAAGTTGGAATTAGGGTTTAAAACAACTTCTAGAAGACAATAATATTTAAAAGAAAGAAATCTTTTCAAAAAACATGAAAACAAGACCTGAATGGGAAGAATATTTTATGAGCCAAGCTATTCTTGCTTCATATAGAGCAAGTTGTAAGTATATTCAAGCAGGAGCTGTTATTGTCAAAGACAAAAGAATTATTTCTACCGGTTATAATGGAGCTCCGCCCGGTCTTAAAAATTGTTTGGATAATGATTGCAGAAAGGATTTAGCTGGAATCAAACAAGGCGA
>JAHILJ010000061.1 GCA_018897135.1 Nanobdellota archaeon
AAATCTCCATGTTTTTGCTCTTGAACTAGGAAGTTTTCCACTTAATCGTATTTCAACTCCAAGTGCTCCTGCCTTAATTATTCTTTCAAGAGTTCTATATGCAACTACCTTAAATTTCAAGGGTCCAAATCTTTCTAATGAAAGTGCAATATCGTCTGCAGTTATTTGTGCGTCAAATTCAGGTTCTTTAATTTCATCTATTTCAATATGTGGGTTTTCAAGTTTGAATCTTTTCTTTAACATTTTTGTTAATTCTTCAATTTTCTCCCCGCCCCTCCCAATCACCAAACCTGGTTTACATGTGGCAATAACTATTTTTTCACCAACAGGAGTATATTCAATTTTAACCCTACTTATTTTTCCTTTTCCAAGATTTTTTTTAATTTGTTCCCGAATAGAAAATTCTTCTTTTTTTAATCTAACAACATTTCTTTCTTCCATTATTTCTTTTCTCCTTTCTTTTTATTTGAATTTGTTTTTCTTTCTTTAGCAACTAATTTTACATGTGTTCTTTTTCTTTTAATAGTTCCAAATCTTCCAGAAGGTCTCGCACCAATATTTACAACAGCTTCTGCAATAAAAGGTTCGTCTAATTCATTTACAATAGAATTTGCAGACAAACTTTTTAACAATTTTATAAAGTGTTCAGCAGTTTTTTTAGGAAAACCACCAGACATAATTTTTCCTTTTCTATGTGGGATTTCTCCTCTCATTGGAACAGCCTTTTTTATAAGAACAACTTGTTCTAAATCTCTAATAGCATCACCTATCTTTTTCCCTTTAATAAATTTACAAACAGCCATTGATTTTTTTGTTGAAATAGGAAGATTAGTTGCATTAACAACTGCAAAAGTTTTTTTTACTTTTGGCGAAGTTTTCTTTTTATCTTCTTTTTTTATCTCTGGCTTTTTTGTTTCTTCTGTTTTTTGAATAGGTTCAACAATTTTTTGTTTTGGAGTTTTCACTTTCTGTGTTATCTTCCTTTCCTTTTTTGTTGGGGCATATGGTTTTTCTGTCATTTTATTTCTTTGATTTGTGTTTTGTACCTTTTGTAGCACCAACACCAGCTTTACTATGTTTAGTTCTTGTTCTTGTTAAAGCAAATTCGCCCAATCGATGCCCGAGCATTTCACCTGTTATTAGAAACGGGACAAATTTATTTCCAGAGTGAACATTCATTTTCATTCCAACCATTTCAGGAACAACAACAAAATGTCTGCTATGTGTTTTAACAGCTTTGTTTTTTTCTATTTTTGTTTTAGAACGAGCTACAAATTTTTCAATTTCTTGAAATTGTCTTAAAACAGTTCTTCTTTGTCTTGACCCAAGATATTTTGCAAATTCTCGAACATCTAACTTTAATAATTCTTCAATTGTTTTCCCACGATATGTGAATTCTTTCTTTTTTATTTCCATTTTACTTCTTCTTTCCTGTTCGTTTTGGCCTTATTAATCCAACTTTTCTTCCTGGAGGAGCATTTCTCTTAGCAATTTTGCTCTTTGGATTTTTCCCTCTTCCAGAACCAAAAGGATGGTCAATTGCATTTACTTTCACAGCAGATGTTCTCGGCCATAATTTACTTTTAGACTTTTTAATATGATGTTTTTTCCCAGCTTTAACAACAGGTTTGTCTAATCTTCCTGCACCGGCGATAACCCCAATAATTGCTCTGCAGTTTTCATTAAACTTTTTTTCTTTTTTTGAAGGCATAACAACAAAAATATCTTTTCCAACTTTTTTGTTAATTAAAACAGAACTTCCTGCAGTTTTTATAAAAACTCCTCCGTCACCAGGTCTTGATTCAAGATTATAAATTTGTGTTTTTAAGGGGATGTCTTTTAATTTTAAAATATTCCCTGGAGAAACTTCTTTTGTATTTAATTGTATTTTTTGTCCTTCAACCATTTCTTTAAATGCAGGAATATAAAAAGAACCTTCTTTGCAAATTATTTTTGCAAGTGGTGCTGTGTGTCCTGCTGAATCAAAAAGCTTTGTAACTTTTCCTTCACCTTCTAATTTTTTTGGATATTGCAATTTATATCTAAATGCTTTTCTTTTAACTCTATAAGTGAAGCTTCCTTTTCCACGTGCTTGTTGAATTATTGTTTTTCCCATCGTGTTTTTTTAGATTATTCCAAGTTTCGTCGCAATATCAATTGCTGGAAATTCTGGATTTAATTTTATATAAGCATATTTTTTATTGTTCTTTACCAAAGTCCTAATATTTTTAACTTTCACTTCAAACATTTCTTCAAATTCTTTTTTAATATCTTCTTTTGTTTTTCTTTTATCTGTTTTAAATGTCAAAGAATTTTGTGATTCAATTAACATAACAGCTTTTTCAGTTACAACTGGTTTCATTTAAAATAACCCCCTATTTTTTGAATGAATGAAAATTTTCCTTTAGACCTACTTGGTACATTTGCTTTTTCCTGAACTTGTAAGGGAAACATGAAAATTTTAGATTTAAAATTTGCTTTCATTTTCTTTCTCCTAATTCTTTAATTGCTTCTTCAGTATAAATTGTTAATCTCCCAATCCCGCCTTTTGCCAAATCTAAAATACTTAGTTCGTTAGTCCCAACAACATCAAATTTGCTTGTCTTGAATTTTTCTTTTTTTCCGATAACAAACAACATTCCCGCGTTCTTTTTGTGTTTTCTTCCACGCAATTTTCCAATTCCACTTCGAATAGATTTTTGTTTTACCGCAACTTCAAAAAGATCTCCTAAAACTTTTTTTAATAATTCTAAAGCTTCTTTTGTTTTTAGAGAAATAAATTTAGATTCAAATATTAAAGGAAGGTTTTCTATTTTTTTACCTTTCAATCTTTCATATTTTTCAATAACTATTTTACTTTCTGTAGTTGCACTTAATGCAGAATTAAAAGCCATTTTTAGTTCCTTTTTGTTTACTTTTTTTGTATTAAACATTGAAAGTGCTTTTGGGGGATGAGCACGCATTCCGCCTCTTGCATGTGGAACCTCTGCAGCTTCCCAATTAAATTGTGAACCTTTTTGGGAAAATATTTTTCTTGGGACTCTTGAGTTTCCTCTTCCATAACCGCTTCTCCAAACATGTCTCCTATGAACTATTTTTCCTTTTGCAGAATGCTGTTTGCCTGCAACAAGCGAAGGCCCATAAGGTTGCCAACTTCTTTTTGATTCTAAAACTTTTTCAACAAGATCTTCTCTAATTTTTTCAGAAAAACATTTTGGTAATTCAATTGTTGCGTTTTCTTTACCTTGAATATTTAATATTTTTGTTTTCATTTTATTTCCACCAAATCATAACTTTTTTTAATTTGTTTTCTAGTAGGACGCAAAGGAGAAGTAACTAATAATTGTCTTTTAGCAGGGCCTTGAACAGAACCTCCAACAAGAAGATAATTTGTTTTAATGTCTCCGAAGTTTTTCAGGTTTTTTATTTTTTCTTCTGCTTTTCCAAGCTCAATTATTTTTTTATTGTATGCAACTCTTGTAAACATTCCTAATTGCCCAGCCATAGGAACTCTGAATGTAACACGTGCAGGATGCCAAGGACCAATACTTCCAGGTCTTCTTTGCCCTTTTTCAGATTTTTTAACTTTTAATGTAATCCCAAATCTTTTAACAGGTCCTGAAAATCCTTTTCCTTTTGTCAAGCCCCTTACATCAACAAGCTGTCCTTTTTCAAAAACATCTAAAATAGAAAATTCTTTTGCCAAGTTTTCTTTAACAAAATTTAATTTTTCTTCAACATTTCCGACAAGCGCGATTTCACTTAAGTCCGGCTTTTTCTTTATACCTGTTTTTTTAACAAGAGAATAACAAATTATTTTTAAGTCGTCATAATCTTTTATTTCGCCAATCTTTTTACTTGGCTTTTTTGGAAGTTTAACTTTTCTTTTAAGTTCTTTATCTAAATTATCTGCTAAAATTTCTTTAGAAACTTTGCTGTTTTTGTAAAAACGAACAGAAAATATTTTCATTGGAGGACATTCTAAAATTGTTGCAGGCAAGGCAATTTTTTTTGTTTTAGTTAGAGAATTAGGCGTGTTGTCTTTTACAATAGCAGAAACCATTCCAGCTTTGTAACATATAAATCCTTTTAGTATTTTTCCAGAATTAATAGCATC
>JAHILJ010000062.1 GCA_018897135.1 Nanobdellota archaeon
ATGTTCAAACGTATTGTTGTTTCCATTTTAATTTCCTTGAGTTCTTATACTTCTATGAGTTATGACTCTTTGACTTTGAGTATACCTATGTATACATTTGTATATTTAAATCTTTCTGTTTTATAAAAAGTTTAATAAATCTCATTAACTAATTTTAAGCATGGCACTTATAATAAAATCAAATATTCGAAAAGTTGTGAAAGAACTTGATAAAGAAAATTCTATTTCAAGTGTTGCAGATGAAGTTGAAACAGCTCTTGAACGAAAAGTTGAAAATATTTTGATTGACGCAATAAAGCGGGCTCAAGCAAATAAAAGGCGAACTTTACAGGCGAGAGATTTGTGAAGAAATAGCTCGCTGACGCGAGGATTATGAAAACTATTAATAAATAACTTATGGTTTCTATGGAAGTTAATATTCGCACTTTATTTTTAGTGAAGTTTCTGGCAAGGGCTGAAACTGAACCAAATAATAGTGAGCAAAGCGAACGTAATTTTAAATAGTTCTAATCATTTATTTTTTAATGCAAAAAATCAATAAAGAACATAAAGAAAAAATTATGAAAGAAATTGAAAAAGCAAATAATGAAGAATATGAAACTTCATGGAATGAAAAGGGTCTTCCTGTTTCTAAGAAAAAATCTGAAATTCAAAAAGGAAAACAATCTCGTGCGCAAGGTGCAAAATTTGAATTAAAAGTTAGAACAGAACTTGAATCTCAAGGTTGGATTATGGATAAATGGACGAACAATGTTGACTTAGAAGAAAATAAAATCGTGAAAGCAAAAAGAAAATATAATCCGTTCAAGAAAATGCTTGTTGTTGGAACAGGTTTTCCAGATTTTATTGCATTTAAAAAAGTGAATAAAAATTATGAAATCATCGGAGTTGAATCTAAAATGAACGGGACCCTTTCAAAAATAGAAAAAGAAAAATGTGTTTGGTATTTAAAAAATAAAATCTTTTCTAAAATTTTAATTGCAAAAAAAGGCGAGAAAAGAGGGGAAATAGAACATTTAGATTTTAAGGAAAGGTTTCCAAAGTTTTTCGCTTAAGAAATAATTATGCACTAAATTTTCAGTTACAACTAAACAATTATATAATACGAGATTTGATAGAATATTAAATTATCAATTCGCGAGTTTAGAGCGACAAATTTAAGCGAGGCAAGCCAAGCAAGTATCAAAGCATCACAATAAAACCTAAATACTTATTTGATTTTTCTATAATATGAATAAAAAAGTTGTGTTTTTAATAATTGTATTTTCCATTTGTTTTGTTTCTGCACTTAGAATTAACGAATTTGAATTAAATCCTGAAGGAGATGATTCTGGAAATGAATGGGTCGAACTTTATCATTGGGATAAAATTGATTTGACTGGATATAAATTAGTAAACGGGGACGGAGGAGAAATTGAATTAAGCGGAAGTTTTGAAGAATATTTTGTTTACACTTTTGAAAAACAATGGTTAGATAATAAAGATGAGCAAATATTTTTATACAAGGGAGAAGAACTTATTGACGAAACTCCTATAGATTATGATTCGCAAAACGATGCAAGGACATTGCAGTATTGTAAAGGTGAGTGGATTTTTGAAGAAAACACAAAAGGAGAAGAAAACCTTTGTGAAGAACCTGAAAAAGAAAAGGAAAAAGAAACTGAAAAAATTCTGGATTTTGAAACTTCTAAGAATGTTGTTGAAAAACAGGAAACTGAAATTTCAACTATAAATTTAAATCCAAAAGATATAAAAATAGAGAATGATTCGGAAATTTTAGACAAAGACAAATATTCAAAATATGGAATAGGGTTTTTCTGTGTTTTGATTTGTTTTTTGTTTTTATTAAAGAAAAGAAATAAAAAAAATGAGTTCAGATAATGGGTTTTTCTTTTCAAAACGGGTTTCTTTTGAAAAAGAAACTACGTTGGTAGAAAACTTCAAAAGAACAATGGTAAAGAAAACTACAATAGTAAAAATAGGAAATTTTCAAAATGGATAAAGAAATAACAGGGATTCGTGCAGTAATGATTTTAGAAATAATTGGAAAACCTGCAGAACATCTTGTTTCAACTTTAGAAGATTTTATTAAAAAAATAGGTGAAGAAAAAAAGACGCAGGTTATTTCTAAAAAAATTGCAGAGCCGATTTTTATGAAAGATTCAAAAGAATTTTACACAACTCATGCAGAAGTCGAAGTCGAGGTCGAAGAAGTCCTTTATCTTGCAATGTTAATGTTCAAATATATGCCTGCTCACATTGAAGTGATTTCTCCTGAATTAATTGCTCTGACAAATAATGGTTGGGGTGAAATTTTGAGCGAACTTACAAGAAGATTGCACGGTTATAATGAAGTTGCAAGAGTTCTTCAAAATGAAAAAATAATTCTTGAAAACAAACTTAAAGAAGTTATGGAGATAAAGGAAGAGAAAGGGAAGAAGAAGTGATTGGGAAATGAAAAAAGATATGACTGAAAAAGAAGTTGGATTAATTGATAGATTAATTTCTA
>JAHILJ010000063.1 GCA_018897135.1 Nanobdellota archaeon
GCACCTTGTTGTTCTGTTTCAGCTTCGATAATTTCAAAATCTTCTAAACCAAAAACTTCTTTAAGAACTTCTGAAGAATGCAAAGTTCCAGACATTAAAACAATTCTTTTGTTTTTATCAATCATTTCCTGAAATTTTTTTGCAAGATTTGTTGTAACCAAATTAATAATTAAACTATTTTCTTTTTTCCCAATTAAAACATAAGTTTCATCAAAAAACTCATCAAACATTCTTGCAATACTAACAATTTCATGAACATAATTTTCTGGATCAAATTCTTGGATAATTTCTTGAGAATCTAAAATAAATTGAAGCAATTCAAAAATTTCTGTTTGTTTAAGTTCAAAAATTTCTTTTGAAAAAACAGCTTTTGAAATTTTCTGATCTCTTTTGATTTTTTTAATAAGTTCATTTAAGTGGTTTAAGAAAACTTCTGCTTCATCATTTTCAGGATAAATGTAGGACAAAGAATTTTGTAAATAATCCAAATTTATTGAACTTGAATTTGAAAAACTGTCTAGGAATTCGTCGCACTCGTCGATTATTTCAACTTCTGTCGAAGGTTTTCTATTCATTGAAGATTCAAGTTTGTATTTCAATGCATTAAACACAAGAACATCTGAATCAATATATGAATTAAATTGTTCATAAAAAGAGCAACCAGTTTTGTTTGAATAAAAAATAAAATTTGTATTTTCTAAACCCAAATATTTTCTTTTTTTTGCATTTGGGAAATTTTTAAGTTCATATTTGTCTGAAATTACAGGACTCCAATATGGACAAAGGCTTGCAACTGAAAATCTTTTAACTTCTTTCATATTTGAAAAACTTGAGAGATTCACGTTTTTATTTTGTTGCAAATATTGTTTTATTTTGTTCCAATTTTTTTCTTTAAGTTCGATTTTACATGGAATCAAATAATTGTTTGCAGAAACATCATAATTAATTAAATTTTTTATTTCTTCTCTTTTGTCTTCAAAAATATCATGCAATTTTGAATTCACTTCTTTTTTTATTTTTGGTATTGCATTTTCATTGTCTTGTAAAAATTTGCATTTGTGGTTTGCTCTTCCAGTTATTACACTAATTTTCAGCTTTTCTTTATTATCTTTTAACAAATGTTTTTCTTCTTCATAATCTTTTTTATATTGTGCTTGCAAACTTTTCCCTGGAACCACAACAGAAGTTTTTCCAATCTTCCTTGCAATGTTCAACGCAATCGCGCTTTTTCCTGTTCCGCAAACACCTGAAATAAAAACAATCTTTTTTCCTTTTTCAAACAAACCCAAAACTTCATTTACAATATCTTTCTGTGTTTTCCCATTTGAAAAGCAAAGAGGTTTGAGAAACTCATCATTTTGATATAAAGACCATGTCATAGGTTAAAGATAATTTAAGAAGAGTTATAAGTTTTGTGGAGATAAAAGATAATTATTTAAGTTTCTTTTTCTATTTGTTTTTATGTTTAGAGTTTTTACAACAAAAGAGTTTGATAATAGATTTGAAAGAATTGATGAATCTGAAAAGAAAAGAGTTAGAAAAATTTTACACCAACTAAGAGAACGAGGCCCGCAAATTGGGAAGCCACTGAAAGTTCCTTATTTCAGAGAGAAAAAGTTTGGAAGTAAAAGATTATATTTTCTTGTTTACAAAAATTTTATGGTCGTCCTTGCCATAGCTCTAAGCGATAAAAAAGAACAACAGGAAACAATAAATAAGATAATTTCAAGATTTGATTTTTATAAAGAATTTATTCTTGATAAATTAAGGAAAGTGCCTTAACCTTTCCACTCTTTTATTCTTCCTGCTTTAATATCTTCCAAGCTTCTTTCTATTTGATTAATCAAATCAGAATCAATTTTTTTTATTATAATGTGATTTTTCATTTTATCTAAGACAAGTATAGATTCTTCTGTGATTTCAAATTCTTTCCGAATTTTTTGAGGAATAACAATTTGTCCTTTTGAATTTATTTTAATCATTTCCATGTAATAAAGTAGGATTTTCATACTTTTAAACTTTTCCACTTTAGATTAAAAAAGTTTCATTTAAAACTTGGTTCAGAAAGAATAAAAAAAGAGAACTTTGGGGAAATTATAAGTTTTGTGGGTTTATTCTATGGAATTAGAATCTTTTGGGATAAGATAATGTGATATTCCTTCTTTTATAATAATTTTTTTTGTTTTTGCAAACTTCTCTCTTAAATCATCCAATCTTTTTATTTCAGAATCTATTTTACTAATTACAGAATTTTCAAGAGCCTCTTCTGCTTTCTTTAAATCCTGGTATGGTTCTTCTGTTAAAATAATTCCCCCTCCCTGAAGACAATAAAAACCCTTTTTGATGTTGCGTTCTTTATTTTCTTTAATATAATCAATATGAAAATGAGTCCTCCCTTCTATAGACATATCTATTTGTGGTCGAAATGCAGGTATTTTATATTCTTTTCCTTCTCCCATAAAATCCACACTCTTCCCCCCCTTTAAAAAAACTATTGTCATGCAAAATATATTTCCCCTCGTCCAAACTAGAAAAAGTTGAGACCTGTCTACTTAAATAATAATTTAACCAAATAAAGCAGACAAGCCTTCTGCAGCAGCTTCGTGTTTTTCTTCCTTAGGTTTTGCGTCTTTCTTTTCAGATACTTCTGCAACAGCAGGAGCAGCAGAAACCAAACTAGCGTTTTCAAGTTCTTTTTCAATGTCCACGCCTTTCAAGCTAGCGATAAGCGATTTCACCTTTGATTCATCAACTTCTGCGCCAGCAGCTACAGCAACTTTTTTCACATTCTCTTCATTAATGTCTTTTCCAAGTTTGTGCAACAAAAGTGCAGCATATATGTATTCCATTTATTTTTCCTCCTCAGTTTTAACTTCCTGAGTTTGATTTTCTTCAGAAACTTCTTGTTTAGTTTCTTGAACTTCCTGCGTTTCTTCAACAGGTTTTAAATTTTCTAAACATTTTGCATTTCTTTCTGCTTTACTTAATAAAAAACTAATTGTCTCTGAATTTACATAACCAATTTTTACAGCAAAAGGTAATGCTTTTCCAAAAGATGTTTTCAAATTTATAATTGTTTCTTCTGGGTTTATTTTTATTTCTAAATATAATTTACTTTTTTGATTATCAAATGCAACCAAAGGAATAAAACCAACAGAAAAAGGTTTAATGTCTAATTTTGCCATAACATCTGCAGCAGCATGAGATATTTTTTCTCCTTTTTTAACAATTACTTTTGATTCTTTAATATGAATTTTTCCTTTTTCAATTTGAACTTGTAAACCTACAGCACCAAGTTCACTAATTGCTGGTCCAGGAGGCAATTCTGTTGGTCCTGCTTCAACTTCAATATCCATAGGAGATTCTTGTCCTGGCTTTGCTTTTGCAGGGCTTTTATTTTTAACTAATTCTGTTGCAAGGTCAAAACAATCTAAATCGGAAAATAAAACTGCAATACTATCTTGAATTTGTTCTTTTAATTTTTTCACATTTTCATTCGAAGAAGAATCGAATGCTCTAAAAATTAAATTTTTCTTAGGAACTTTTACAATGGCTTTTCCTCGCAATTTCTTACAAATTTCTTGAAATTGTGAAGCAGGAATATTTTTTATTGAAGCAATCAAAATAGTTTTTTTATTTTTAATTAAGTTTTCTATTTCTTTTACTGTTCTTGTTTTTACTTCAGGTATTGGGGAATTTCTTTTGGTGTTCATCGTATTTGTATTTTTTGAGGTTTAGTCATTGTGAGTTTAAGTTCAATGTTTTTTATATTTTCTTTTTGTCTTGGGAGATTTTTTAAAATAGCGTCGTGTATAGCAATAATGTTTTCGATTAAATCATCATCTTTCATGTCTTGTTTTCCAACAGAAATTTTTACACTAGCTTCTTTAATTTTTATTTTAACAGAATTATTTATTTTTGTTTTTAATTCTTCAATTGTTTTTTCATCAGCATTTAAAATAATTCCAAGTTGAGGTGAAGGCATTTTTCCTGCTGGCCCTAAAAATCTTCCAAATGTTGTAGCAACTTTTGGCATTAAACTTGCTTGAGCAATGAAAAAATCGAATTTGTCGATTAATTTTTTCAATAATTTTTTATCTGAGTATTTTTTAAATTCATCAGCTGTAATTGTTTCAATATGTTTATTCTTAGTTTCTAAAAAACCAGCAATTTTTTTATCTTTTATTTTATGAGGAACACTAATAACAAAGTTAACAGAACTTCGCTTAACATCAAATTTTTGCAGA
>JAHILJ010000064.1 GCA_018897135.1 Nanobdellota archaeon
ATTGAATTATTTTTAATTAATTCTTCTAAAGGTGTTGTGTCAAAAGAATCAATTATGTGAGCATTTTTTCCATTAAGCCCCATAATTAAAGGATCTTGAGTAAAAATAGTTCCTGATTTAGTTTTGGGATTATACCATTCTTCGAATTTTGTTTCAGAAATAATAAAAATATTCTCCTTGGAAAAATATTGTTGTGATTCTTTTACTTTTTGTTTAACTTTATCTGGAATAAGTGCTTTAAATTCACTTTCTATATTTAATTTATCATAGTAACGATTAACATTTTCAATTATATAAAAAATATTCTCATTACAATCTTCAGAACATTCAATATTCGCACCTCCCACATATAGCTCAATGCTTTTTAAAATAGGCAATAAAATTTCTTCAGGAAATATATTTTCCCTGTTATTTATTTCTAAAAATCTTCCATTAAAATTTATAGAAAATTTATTTGAATCATAAAATTTATATGCACTAAATGCTGGGCGTTTAACTATTGTATCTTTTTTAGATAAAGCAAACCCAAACAATGTTTTCTTTTTACCCGGAATAACTTTCTCGTGGCTTAAAGATAAAAATTCCAAATCAATTAATGGATATTTTTGAGAAATTGATTCAGAAATCAAATCATTATAAATTTCTCTTTCAGAGATCATTAAACCCCCTTTTTTTAATTCTTTTAATTTTGAGTGGATGTTTCCCAAATTTTTTTCTGTAATTTCGAGTTTATTAATATATTTTCCAATGTCAATATCTCCTAACATTAATGTTTGTGTTTCCATTTTATCCTTAAATCTAAGATTTCAAAAATACATAAATCTAACTTGGGTTTTTTACACAAAAACTAAAGAATTGTTCTAAAAAGTTTTAGTAAATAAGTATTTAAACTTTTAATTATATGGAATATTATGGAATTGAAGAAAAAGGATATGGAATTACTTTCATATCTTTATCATAGTGGAAGAGAATCAATAAACAAAATTGCAAAAGAATGCAAATTTTCAAGAGAACAAGTAAATTATAAATTAAGAAAGTTTAGAGAAGCAGGTTTAATAAAAGGTTTTGTTACTTTGTTTAATTATCCTTCACTTGGCTACAATCTTTGGGCAACGCTTTTGATAAAGGCAAGAGAAACGCCAAACCTTTCAAAAATTAAAAATATAATTAACACATCTGAAATTATTGGTTATTATGATTATTATATTTCTTTTGTTGCAAAAAATGAAACAGACTTGAAAGAAACAATTCATGAAATTTTGAAAGAAAATGGCGGGTTAATTTTAGAATATAAATTAATTAAACCTTATTTTACAGAAATGTACCCTTTGAAGTTTATTGAAAATAAAAGGACATTTAATTTTTTAGAAAATTTTGAAAAGCAAAATCTTACTAAGCAGGACATAAAGATTCTTTCACTTTTAGAAAAAAATGCACGAATTAAAATAATTGACTTGGCAAGTAAATTAAATATTTCTTCAGAATTAGCTTTGTATAAATTGAGGAATCTTCATAAAAAGAAAATTATTTTAGGAACAAAAGTAGATTTTGATATTACAAAACTTGGATTTTATTATTCAATGATTTCAATAGATTTATTCCACTTTTCAAAAGAACTTGAAGAAAAGATTAAATCTTTTGTCAAATCGAGCAAGTTTGTGAATTCTTTAATTTTGTCATTTGAAAACCCAAGAGTAATGATTCAGGTTTTTAATAAAACTCAAGAAGAACTTTTGTCTACAATTTCAAAAATAAAAAAACTTTTTGGAGAAAATTTGAAAAAATTTGATTTAATGTTTCTTGAACAAGAAAAAGAAATAAATACCCTTCCTGATTTGGATTAATTTATTTTTTCTTTTTAGAACTTTTTTTAGGTTTTGCTACAATAAAAAACACAACTAATCCTAATAAAAATAAAATTCCTCCGAACCAATTAGAATTTGTTTTCTGAATTCCAACTACAGCATTTCCTGTAACATTTGGAGATAAAAGGAATAAACCCCCTAAACATGCAAGAGAAGCAATAGCAGTAGTTACTTTGCTTTCAATCCCGCTTTTTGTTTTTGAAAAAAGTTCTCTTAAATGATACGGAACTTGTCTACCCTCATTATTAATTGGTCCACTGCCCCTTGGATTTTTAAAAAAATATTTTATATTTTCCATATAACTTTTTTCTTCTTTAGAAAGTTCTTTATCAAGTGATATTCTTCTTTTTATAGCTTCTAAAACTTTTTTTTGGACTTCTGGGTTATCTGCTTTTCCTAGTCTTTGATAAAAATTTATTGCTGTAGAGGCATCAACCAAATTTCCTGAATCTGTTGCATGACTTAAAAGAGCACTAGCATATCCTAAATCATGGCAACAAGTTCCATAATCTTCATAATTTTTACTTAATTCTGCTGGTTTGGATCTTTTTACATTATCTCTAATTGTAGCTCTTGCTCTCGCCTTACCACTTTTATATTTTTCTTTTCCAAATTTTGTTAATTCTCTTCTAAAAATAGCATTAAAATCTTGTGCTTTTTCACTTGGTTTTAACTCGGATGATTTTTTATAAAGTGATTCAAATTCTTTTAAATACCCCTCATTACCCATTTAAAATTAAAGAAAACATAATTTATAAAACTTTATATAATAAATTATCTAATTAATAATATGAACACCGAAAAAATCCTTCTCGCAGGGAAAATCGCATTGCAGGTTCGAGATTGGATAAAACCGCAGATTAAGAAAGATATGTTGCTTTTAGAACTTGCAGAGAAAATTGAAGGCAAGATAGTTGAGCTTGGCGGGGTTCCTGCTTTTCCAACAAATTTAGGAATAAATGATATGACTGCGCATTATACTCCTGCTTATAATGATGAAGCAAAAGCAAAAGGTTTATTGAAAATTGATTTTGGAGTTTGTGTTGACGGTTGGTTATCTGACACTGCTTTTTCTGTTGATTTGGAAAATTCTGAAGAAAATAAAAAATTAATTGAAGTTGCAGAGAAAGCTTTGGAAAATGCAATTGAAATTATTAATTCAAAAACAAGTTTGGGCGAAGTTGGGAAAATTATTCAGCAGACAATCGAATCTAAAGGTTTGGTTCCAATTGCAAATTTGACAGGGCATTCAATTGAAAAATATGAATTGCATTCTGGGAAAACAATTCCAAATATTGCAAACAAAAATCCCAGGCTTTTTGGAACAGGGATTTTTGCAATTGAGCCCTTTGTAACAAAAGGAAACGGTCGAGTTTATGAAGGAAAACCTTCTGGAATTTATAGTTTGCAAAACACAAAAAATACAAGAAGCCAAATTGCTCGTGAAGTTTTAGAATTTATTTCAGAAGAATATTCAACACTGCCTTTTTGTTCGCGGTGGATTGTGAAAAAGTTTGGCACAAAATCATTGTTTGGATTAAGAGAACTTGAAAAAAATGGAAACCTTCATCAATATCCGCAATTAATTGAATCTTCGCACAACAATGTTGCACAATCAGAACACACAATTTTTATTGAGAAAGATAAAACTATTGTGACAACTGGTTAAATTTCAAAAGAATTTATTGCTTTTTCAACAAGTTTAGAAAATTCGCAAATATTATATGGTTTTTGGACATAAGCAAAAGCACCATTTTCCATTGCTCTTTTTCCAATATATTCATCAGAACTGGAAACTAAAAAGAAAGGTATTTTTTTGAATTCTTTCATTTTTGCATATTCTTCTATTAATTCACTTCCTTTAATTCCAGGCATATTATCATCAGTAATTATTGCTCTAATATTTCTATCCCCCTTAACAATAAGTTCATTTAATTTATTTTTAAGACAATTCCCGTCTTCAAAAGTTTCAAAAGAATAATCAAGCAATCTGCATTCAAGAATTTCTTTTGTTAAGTCCCTTATATCTTTTTCATCATCTGCAATTAATATTTTTTTCATAGGCATTGTATAAATTAATCCAAAAAATAGTTTAAAAAGTTTTTGGATTTCTAATTTATGTGTGTTATCTGGAAATTAGTTCACACTTCGTGCTCAAATTTAATGGGCTTCAAAATCGCATTCTGCAGATTTTTCCGCCACTAAAATTATTAACATATAAAATCCAAACTATCTTAATTATTTTTTTAAAATTTTGGTTTGATAGTGTCAGCAAAATTCATTAATTAATAAGAAAGCATTTTATCCCAAATAACTGTTTTCAATTGGAACAGCAGCTTTTGCTGATTTTAAGAAGTTTTCTTCAATTTTTTTATAGATATTTATTGTTGATTTTGTTACACTTGGTCTTACTTTTCTTAATGCTCTTTCAAAATGTTTTTTTTGAACTCTTTCAGCAGTTATTGATTCTCTTAAAGCAAGCATTGCAGATTCACGAGCTAAAGATTCAAGGTCTGCACCTGTGTAACCGTCTGTTTCTTTTGCAATTTCTTTTAAGAATTCTTCTTTAGCTTTTACATCAAGGATTTTTTTAGAATCCCCAATTGGCATTTTCTTTGTGTGGATTTGTAAAATTTTTAATCTTCCTGCTTCTTCAGGAGGATTTACCAATAAAATTCTATCAAATCTTCCTGGTCTTAACAAAGCAGCATCTAACATGTCTGGTCGGTTTGTTGCCCCTATAACTAAAATGTCATTTAGGTCTTCGAGGCCGTCCATTTCAGCAAGCATTTGATTTAAAACTCTTTCAGTAACTTTTGTTCCTGTTTCAGCTCCTCGTTTCCCTGCTA
>JAHILJ010000065.1 GCA_018897135.1 Nanobdellota archaeon
AAATTCATCCAAAAAAACTTAAAGAGATAAAAAATAAGAAGTTAAAAAAAGCATTATTAATTTATTCTGAAGAAAATAAGAAAAAAATATTTCCAGAAGATAAAACATTAATTTTTTGCCAACAAATTAAAACAAATCTAACCAAAATTTAGAATTTTTTAGGCTCATTTATTTTTTTAAAGTCATGGAATAAGCTAACATTTTTTAATGTTTGCTCCCCATGCAAAATATTTTAAAAAAATAATTCATTAATCACTCTTTCTTAACTTCAACTTCTTTCTTTTCTTCAACAACTTTTTTAGAAGTAAATTCAGAATAATGACATTTCCCGCAGTAAACTCTGTCTTTTGTAACCATTAAGAAAACTCCAGGACCACAACGCGGGCATGATCTTGCTCTTGTTATTTTATCGCCTTCGATTTTATATTTTGAATATTTTTTAGAAGTTGGCTTATTCTTATGCGGCTTTTTCCCTGTTTTCTTATTTTTTTTAACACCCATTTTATTCTTTTGCCTCTTCTTTTAATTCTTCAACAGGTTTTTCTTCAGCTTTTTCAGGTTCTTCTTTAATTTCTTCTAATTTTTCTTCAGCTTCTTTTTGAACAGCTTCTTGCTCTGCTTTCTTTTTTTCAGCTTCAGCTTTTGCAACTTCTTCAATTTCTTTTTTCTCAGCTTCAATTTCTTTTTTTGTTTTTCGCTCAATTGAATTTCTATGTTCACTGGTCTTGTAAACTTTTGCTGTTATTATAAATTCATTAGAACCAAATCTTCCTTTGATGTTTTCTAATTTTAAAACATCTTCTGAAACAGATAGTTTTTCTGTTAAGAATTTTTTTACTTCTTCCTTGCTTGGGGTAGATTCAGAATTTATTGTTGCTTGAATTTCTCTTCTTTCAAAAAGAGGATTTATTTTTTCAGAAATTATTTTGAAATTTTCCATTTTATCTTGTTTTAATTGCAAAATTTCCTTTGTCTTTTAGATTTAATTTTTGTGCTATTTCTGATTTTTCAGGATTGAGAACAATAATTCTTCCTTTGAAACCTTCTGTAAATTCTTTTGAATCACATTTTGGACATTTGTCTTTGTCTTCATAAACAGTTTTACAAATTCTACATGCTTTTGGTTTGCTCATTTTTTCTTTCCCCTTTTAACAACTTTTTCTTCTGATTTTATAATTTTTTTAGCATCTTTTTGTTTTTTGATTTTGTCTTCTTTTATCCATTCTATTTTTCCTAAACCAGGTTGTCTCATTGTCAAACCTATTTTTGGTTCATCTCCCTTGTGGCTAATTGCAACAACTCTTGCCAAGCAAAGGTCCCCTGTTTTTAATCCTCGCTTTGAAGCTTTTCCAAGTAAAGAATTTTCCTTGCTAAAACTAACATAATCGTCCATTGTTTGACTTATGTGAATCATCCCACGCATTATTCCCATGTCGATGAATGCCCCGAAGTTTGTTATTTCTGATATTTTCCCATAAACAAGTTCTTGAA
Source organism: Nanobdellota archaeon (assembly GCA_018897135.1). Classification (GTDB taxonomy): domain Archaea; phylum Nanobdellota; class Nanobdellia; order Pacearchaeales; family GW2011-AR1; genus JAHILJ01. The sequence goes on from JAHILJ010000065.1 coordinate 1,492, forward strand.
GTTCTGGTTTCCAAGTTAATAATTTGAATCTTGAAATATAATATGCTGCGCCGTCTCCAGGAATTATCACGCCTTCTCCAACGCTTAAAATTTCAATTACATTAACAACTTTGCCGAGCTCTTTGTCATAATAATTTACATATGTTTCATGAAGTTGCTTTTCAACAGCTTCAACAGTTGGCAAACCAAACAACCTTGGTGCTACTCTGACATGATCTTCAACTTCTGTAATATAGAACATAAAAATTATAGTGAAAATTGGTTTAAAAAGTTAATGGAGTGTTTGCAAAGGTTTTTATTTGCAGATGTATTTTATTTTGTATGTGGATTTTAAAGATTAAAGTGATGCATAAAGATTGCCCAATTGTTCCTCTTTGCAAAAAGTTCAATGTTACAACTTATGCTTTTCCTGCAGGAGCTTCTGGGGGGATTTTCAAAAAAAACGGAAAGAACTATTTAACTGCATTTCATTTTATTTCAGGTGAAGAAAAGAACAAAAAATTGTTTTTTGAAAATTTAAAAAAAGATAAAAGAATTGAAAAATTAGAAATTCAAGGAAATCGCTTTTCTTACCTATTGAATTTAACGAAAAAAGAAGAACAAGTTCAATTATATTATGATTCTCAATTAATTTTTTTGAAGCCAGTTATTAATTCTTCAGAAGGATTTGAATATTGGGAAGTAGGTAGTTGGAGTAGAGAAGCTTTAACAGATTTTATGAATAAAGTAAAAAAACATATGGATTATTTTGAATTATTAAAATTAGGCAAAAGTGAATTTTCAGATCTTTATTTCCCAATGATTTTGCCAAAACTTTCTGAAAAACAGAAGAAAGCGATTGAACTTGCAAACAAAAGAGGATATTATTTTTATCCGAGAAAAGTTGAATTAAAAGACCTTGCCAAAGAAATGGGCATTTCTATTCCAACATTTCAAGAACATATTCGTAAAGCAGAGATTAAACTTCTGCCTTTTATTATTGAACAATCTTTGTAAATTTCTAAATTTCCCTATTAATTTTTACCTAACAATTTAGGGTAAATTATCATATAGTTTTATTTCTATTAAATAGTAACAATCAGTTCAAAATTCGGCTTTGCCGATGTTATATAGAATTGAAAGGAGGAATACAAAAAATGAAAACAAAAAAAGATAAAGCATTTGAAATCGCATACGAGGAAACTCAAAAAAAATGGAAAGAAACTTCAAAAAAGTTCCCAAAACTAGCTGCAACCAATATGGCATACGAATTTAAAGATGGTTTTTGTAACCTTGAATATTTTTGGGGAGAATTAGTTGAAAAATTGGCAACTCCATTAACAGAAAAATTGCTATTTTTAGCATACCTTGATAAACTACCCCAAACAGAAGAGTACGCATTCGTTGAAGGAATGAAAAGTAAATATTTAGGGAAACAACTTGAGAAATTTAAGGTTTCAAAAGAGATAAGTGAAAATTTAAATAAATTAATGTCTGAAAAAGCTTTTCAATATAAAAGTGATTTTGCAGAAATTTATTTACCAATGACTGAAAATTGTAAAAACAAAAAGATTAATGGAAAGTTGGAAGGAACTATAAAGGATTATTTAAAACTTATAACTTTCAAAGATCTTCGTGAAGATATACAATCTGATTGCAATTGGGAAATAAATAATCTCAAGGTGGAAATTAAGAAAAAAGAAGAACAACTCCTTAAATATCCAACCAATGAAAGAATCCCAAAAGAAATTGATGAATTAAATCAAAAACTTGAAGAATTTATTAAACCTCCTTCCACCATAAGTGAAATCACGAGGGGATATTCTTTTGCAAGTAAATATATCTGTGAAGCAGATAAAAACGGAAAAATTGAAAAAGTCCTTGCCTGCCCTTTAGAGGATCACAAGTATATCCAAGAAAACTTTTGCGATGAAGAAGAAGTAAAAAATAAAGAATACAGCGGGGGAGTAATGTCCTTGTTAGGATTTCAAGATAATAAACCTGTAATTTCAATTGGCGGAACTTCAGGAGGTTTTGGAAAGGCAAATCATCAAGAAGTTAAAGAACTATTACAAAAAGATGGCTTAGAAGCAATCATCTTTACAGAATAAATAATTTACCACAAACTGCCAACTTCAAAGAAGCAAGGCAGTTCTTTCTTTTTTTTAAACAACCCTTAATCTCTTCCTCTCTCTTATAATCATTTTCTTATTTTGGATTTTGTCTTTCAATTCTTTGTCAAGCGTGGCGATTATTGCAGAAGGGTTTGCTTTCGCATGTTTTACCAGACCTTTGTCAACGTAATTTAATCCCAAGTCAATTTGTTTGAATTTATTTTTTTCAAGTATTTTCAAGGCAATTTCTTTGTAAGGAGATTTGATTCTTTTCAATTCATCCAGAACTTGTTTTGGGATTTGTATTTCATAGCCTAACAACTGTTCAAAGAAATCTATTTTCTGTTTTACACAAGTTAAGATAAAATTTGTGTCTAATACTATTTGTTTCATTTTTGAAGAAAGAGTTTTTAGTATAAAAGATTGTCGCTCGAATTATATAGCTCCAAAATCGCCTTTGGCAGATTTTTCCGTCGCTAAAATTATTAATATGAAAAATTCTAAGAAATCTTAATTATTTTCTTTAAAATTTTGGCTTGACAATGTCTGGCAAAATTCATTAATTGTGAGCAAAGCGAACCAAATTTATGTTTAAAATTGAGAAGGAAATATCAATAGCTTCTGCAAATTTATCAAACATCCCAACATTTATTAATAAGATTTTCTTTAAAAAATAATGCAAGAAAAAGAGAATGTGGTGAGAATTCTTAAAGAAACAAAGTTGGCTCTTGAAAAAGGTGATGCCCTGAAAATAAAAAACTTGAGCAACCAAACAATTAATACTGCTTCAATGACGCAAGACCTTGATAATATTGCTGTTGCAGTTATTGTTTATTCAATTGGGAAAATTCTTGAGCGGGAAAATTATCGACAACTTCCGGGCTGGGATGTTTTTTATAAAGTTATTGAAGTTTCTTTGACCAATTCAATAAGTGATATTGAAAAAAATAATGAAAAAAAATTTAGAAGCGACTTAGAATCTATCCGAACTGCGATTGGAAAACTTTCTGGAAAACTAAAAGAGTATATTGAATCTGTTTTTCAAAAAGCGCAAATTAACAAAGCTTCTCGTTTGTATGAACACGGAATTTCAATGGAACAAACTGCAAAACTTCTCGGAGTTTCAATGTATGAACTTGCAGATTATGTTGGTAAAACCGGGATTTCAGATACTGCTGAAAGCAAAACAATAAGTGCTCGAGACAGAATTAAAATGGCAATGGAGATTTTTGGGTAAGATGAACAAGGAAGAAAAATTAATTAAAAAAATATATTCGGAAAATGTTTTGAAAGAATGGAAAAGATTGATAAAAGACCCCTTTCATAGGTTGGAATTTGATACTACCTTAAAATTTCTTAAAAAATATCTGCTAAAGAAAGGAACTATTTTAGATGCAGGTGGGGGGCCCGGAAGATATTCCATAGAATTAGCAAAATTAGGATATAATGTAATCTTACTTGATTATGTACCTGAGAATTTGGAATTGGCAAAAATAAAACTAAAAAAGGAAAAAGTACAACACAAAATTAAAAACATTATTGAAGGATCAATAACTGATTTATCAAATTTCAAATCAGAAAGTTTTGATGCTGTTTTGTGCCTTGGGGGCCCCTTGAGTCATGTTCACCCAAATAAAAAAAGAAAAAAGGCTGTAAAAGAATTGATTCGAGTTGCAAAAAAAAGCGCCCCAATATTTATCTCGGTAATGGGAAAATTTGGAACTATTAGTCGCTTTCATAAATGGATAGATGAAATTAAAGACACTCCACATTTTAGAAAATTTTATGTTAAAGGGGATGATTACCAGTGGCATGGTGGGAAAGCATATGCGCACTTTTTTGAAGTGGATGAACTAAAATCTTTATTTGCTAACAAAGTAAAATTTTTAGAAAATGTTGGATTAGAAGGATTGGCTTCGCCTTGCCAAAAAGAAATTAACAAAATGGCTAAAAAGGAACCTAAAGCTTGGAAAAATTGGTTGGAAATGCATAACAAAACCTGTACAAATAAAGAAGTTGCAGAATTTAGTTTGCATTTTTTAATTATAGGGAGGAAAAAATGAAAATATACTTAGTAAGGCATGCTGAAAAAGAACATGAAGGAGAAGATGCAAATTTAACAAAAAAAGGAATTAGCCAAGCAAACCTTCTTGGGAAAAAAT
>JAHILJ010000066.1 GCA_018897135.1 Nanobdellota archaeon
AAAGAAGTTGAACACATAGGCGGTAGAAAAAAACCAAATTCTCTAATTCCTAAAACAGTTCAAAAAGAATGGGAAAAATATAGATCAAATTTTCAATAAAGAAAAATTAATTATTTTTTAATTTATTAAAATGTTAAATAAAAACCTAACAACCAAAATTCCAGAAAATTTAGATAATTGGAATGCTATTAATTATCCAATAAACGAACCAAATCATGAAAGAATTTATACAGTAAGTTCAGAAGTAATAAATGTAATTGCAAAAACAGTTTATTTCCCAAAAACCCAAGAAGATGTAATGAAATATCTTACAAATTTAGAAGAAGGCGATTTGCAATATGTTAGGGATGTTCAAGGAAAAGTGCATATTATTGGTCTTGGAAAAAACATTGAAACAAAAATAGAATCTTTACCTATTGAAGTAACAAAACCAAGAACATATCTTAAAGCACCTTCAGATGTTTTGCCTCAAGCTTTAGGATTTTGGGGGAAATAAAACTCTTTTTAAAAGTATATTTCCTAATACACAAATCCTTTTAAATTAGCAAAAGTAAATTAAAATATGTCTGTACTACAAACAATAACTAGGGAAACTTCAACTGGAGAAACAAAAGAATTACCACAAAAAATAGTAAATATTTATCATCCAGAAAATTCAAAATTCTTCTATCAAGGGGAATTTGATACAATACAATTTGGATTAAGTGGGGAAATAAGATTAAATGCTTCAATAGAAAAAATTGAAGAAAAAGAAAGACTAAAAAGAAAATCTATTTTCAACCAAGAAAAAATTCTTGAAAAATATCAAGAAAGAATCTGGAAATTTGATACAAACTATCAACATTGTTGTGTTTGGCAACGCACAATTGATGAAAATTCAGATGAATTTTACAAAAAGAGATTAATTGAAAATGCCTTTGATAAAAAAATAAAACTTAATAACGAAATTTTAAATAATGTTTTTAACCCATTAGAAAAAAGAATAAACGAATTTTTAAATTAGCCCAAACCAAAACTCTTTTTAACTCATTATTTCTAACCCTTATATGACAAAAGAACTTCCAGAAATAAATATTGGCGTTGTCGGACATATTGACCACGGCAAAACAACTTTACTTAGTAAGATAACTGGAAAATTCACAGACACGCATTCTGAAGAACTTAAACGAGGAATTACAATTAAGCTCGGTTATGCAGATATAATAATTTACAAAGATGGAAAAGAATTTAACACAAAAAAAGGCGAACCGCAAAGATATGTAAGTTTTATCGACGCGCCAGGGCACGAAATGCTTATGGCAACAATGCTTTCAGGTGCTTCAATTATCGACGCTGCAATTTTAGTAATCGCTGCAAACGAAGGAATCAAACCCCAAACACGAGAACACTTTATGGCACTTCAAGTTAAAAAAATAAAAAACATAATCATAATTCAAAACAAAATTGACTTGGTTTCAAAAGAACAAGCTTTAGAAAACTACAAAAAAATAAAAGAATTTGTAAAAGGAACCTTAGCTGAAAATTGCCCAATCATTCCTGTTTCTGCTCAGCAAAGCGTGAACATTGACAAAATCCTCGAAAAAATTTGCAAAATTGAAATTCCAAAACGAGACGAAACTTCAGAACCTATTTTTTTAATTGCAAGAAGTTTTGATATAAATAAACCTGGAACAGAAATTCCAAAATTGAACGGCGGAGTTTTAGGCGGAATTTTAAAAAAAGGAATTTTAAAAGTCGGCGACGAAATTGAAATTAAACCAGGCTTAACAATTAAAAAAGCAAATCAAATAACTTACCAATCATTAACAACAAAAATAATTTCTTTGCGTAAAGGAAACTCCTCTGTAAAACAAGTTTCACCAGGCGCGAGCATTTCAATTGAAACAAACCTTGACCCAACCATGACAAAAACAGATTCTTTAACAGGTTGCTTGGTTTCAAAAAAGGGCGTGCTTCCTGAAATTGTTTCATCTGTAAAATTAAAAGCAGAATTTTTCAAAGAAGTTTTTGGAACAGAAGAACATCAAAAAATAGAAATGCCAAAAACCACTGAAATATTAATGTTAAATGTAAACACAACAACGACCGTCGGAAAAGTC
>JAHILJ010000067.1 GCA_018897135.1 Nanobdellota archaeon
GAGCAGGAATAACCTATTTATTTTGCAAAGAAATAAATTCAGAAAATAAAGAATTTGCAAAACTTGCTGTTTTAGGAATGATTGGAGATTTAATGGAAAAAAACATCGACAAATTAAACAGTGGAATTTTAGATGAAGGTGAAATCCAAAGAAAAAGAGGACTTCTAATTTATCCTTCAACTCGTCCATTAAATAGAACATTAGAATTCTGCTCCAGACCATTTATTCCAGGTGTAACAGGAAATCCAAAAGGGGTTCTTGAACTTTTAAGAGAAATTAACATTCCTACAAAAAATGGGAAATACAAAAGTATAATTGAATTAAACGAAGAGGAAATGGAAAAATTAGTAACTGCAATAATATTAAGAAATCCGAAATCAAAACAAAAAGAAATAATTGGAGATATTTTTTTAATTAAATTATTTAATAAATTAGAAGATGCAAGAGAAGTAAGTGCAAAAATAAATGCATGCTCAAGATTTGGAGAAAGCCAAGTCGCGATAAAATTGTGTATGGAACTTTCAGAAGCGAAAAAATCAGCAGAGGAAATTCATGCTAAATATAAACAGCATTTAATTTCAGGAATAAAATTCGCAGTTGATGCTGAAAAAATCACAGGCAAGGGTTTTGTAATAATTAATGCTGAAAAAAACATTAAAGACACAATGATTGGAACAATTGCAAGTATTTTATCTTCTTCGCCAAATTATGAAGAAGGAACAATAATCACAACAATGGCACATTATGAAAATAAAATAAAAGTTTCCTCAAGAAATGTTGGAAGAACTGGTAGAAACGTTAGAGAAATTTTAAACAATGTTATTGAAAAAATTGGGGGAGAAGTTGGTGGCCACGAATTTGCAGCTGGCTGTAACATTATGCAATCACAAGAACAAGAATTCATAGATTTACTACAAAAGAACTTAGAAATTGAAATTGTGAAGGTTTAGGGTTTATTAAATCCCCCTTGAATTTTTTTGATAATTGGAATCAAAATTTTATGAGATTTTTCATTAGAAGATAAAGTAAGTGATTTCCCATAATTGTTATCTTTCCAAGAAAGCCCATCAAAAAAAACTTTTTCTCTATAACGTGGAACAACATGGTAATGCACATGTTCAACAACATTTGCCAACATAAAATAATTAAATTTATTTGAACCAAAGGAATCTTTAGTAACTTTTTCAAACTGCTTAGCAATATTAAAATATTCTAAATGTTCTTTTTCCGTTAAATCAGAAAAATCCGAAACATGCCTTTTCAAAACAATTAAACTACTTCCTAAAGTAGGTTGCATGTAATTTATTAAAAGTGCCCAATGTTCAAACTCCTTAATAAAAGTAGGATTTTTATTAGGATCTAAATTACATAAAATACAGTTATCCATAATAATTAATTTTCACAAATATTTTTAAAGCTTTCTCAACCACATCAAAACTCTTAAAAACTAATTGTTTATTCTAAATGCATGGAATTCGAAGAAGGCGATGTAATCTTATGCACAGTCGACAGAATAATGGGAACCCTTGTATTTGTAAAAATAGATGGAACTGACAAGGAAGGGAGCATTGTTTTAAGTGAAGTTGCACCAGGAAGAATAAGAAACTTAAGAGATTATGTTGTTCCAAAAAAGAAAATTGTTTGTAAAGTTTTAAGAATAGATTCTTCTGAAAACATTCACCTAAGCTTAAGAAGAGTAACTCCAAAAGAAATAAAAGAAATAAAAGAAAAAGATAAACAAGAAAAAAGTTTGAAAAGTGTTCTGAAAAGTGTTTTGGGCGAATCATTTGAAAAAACAATTTCTGAAATTGAAAAATCTGAAAACCTTTTTGAGTTTTTTCAAGAAGCAAAAGAAAACCCAAAAAAACTTGAAAAAATGTTTAATGTAGAAGAATCAAAAAAAATTCTTGAAATTTTAAATGCTCAAAAATCAAAAAAATCTATAATCAAAAAACAATTTTCTTTAAAAATTTCAGAACCAAATGGATTAGAACTAATTCAAAAAATACTTGGAAAAAAACAATATGCAGAAATTAAATATATTTCAGCAGGAAAATATTCTATAAAAACAGAAGACAAAGATGTTAAAAAAGCTGACAATAAATTAAAACAAATAATTTCTGAAATTGAAAAACAAGCTAAAAAGATTAATGCAGAATTTCATATTAAAGAAAAATAAATATACTTTTACTATAAACAATTATTACAAAAAGCTTAAATACGCTTCTGCTTCTAAAAAAATATGGAAGAACAAGGAAAATTTAACATAATCATTTTAGGAATAATTTTTGACCCAAAAACAAAGAAAATATTAATTGGAAAAAGAGAAAATGACCCCTATATTCCTGAACTAACTTGGTGTTTTCCCGGCGGAGAACTTTTAATAGGGGAAGAAATTGATACTGCACTTAAAAATAAAATTAAACTAAAAACAGGATATGATGTAAAAAATTTGGGGGCTTTTTTTTCAAAAACCTTCCCAGAAAAGAAAAATCTTTTAGCAGTTTATTTTTTAACAGAAGTTTTTGAAGGAAAAGAAAAAGCAGGAGATGATTTAATAGAATTAAAATGGGTAAGCCCTAAAGAATTAGAAAACTATTTTACAACCTCTTTTCATAAAAAACTAAAAGAATATTTAATAGATTTAGTTTAAATGAGATTAAAATTTTTCATAAACAGCGACGGAAAAAAGCAGTATACTCTAAAAGAGGAAATTAACAGACAAAAAACAAAAGATGCACATTATAAGTTTTTGAAAATAAGAGATGCTTCTAAGTAAGGATAGATTATTTTAATTCCAAACATAAAAGAAAGAAGTTTTGGTTTGGGGGTGAAAGAATAAAAGTGTTATTCGTGTTATTTTGGGGTTTTGTCAGAAAAAAGTAAAAGTATGACTAGTATGACCAGTCATACTTTTTGGATTTGGAGAGGTTAAAGAAGAGGAATTAAAACAAATTTAAATTAAAAATTGCAATGAGTTCGTTAGGGGAGGAGAATTAAAGGTGTGCTGGGGTAAGTTAATTCAAAAGGAAAGATATTCATTACCAATTACTTTTTGCCCTTCAAAATTATTCCATAAAACCTCTAACCAACGAGTCGCGCCAGGTTCTTTCTTTTCTTCCATAACTAAAATCTTCTTAATATTATCAATCATCATCTTTTTAGATTTTTTATCTGAAATTTTAGGATTATTACCTTTCATTAAAAAACTAACTATTTCATTGGAAGGTTCCAAAAATAATTTTGCGAGATTATCCTTAGAAGGTATAGCCGAATGCCTACTATCCATCCAAAAAGAAAAAGGAGTAAAATATCCAATAAAACATCCTTCATTTCCATAAACCATTTTCTTTCCAAAATTAATGGCCGCATGGCATGCTCTTGCATAAACTAATTTATTTTTCAACAAACCAATATTTTTATCAACTGAAAAAATAATTTCTCCTTTATCCCCCTCTAAAGAATCAACATTTCCATGACCATTAATAAAAATTAATTTGGGATTTTTCTTTTTCAAATATTTACAAATTTCTCTTGAATTTGCTTGTTTTCCAGGAAAATCTTTATAAATAATATTTAATTTATTCGCTTCCTTTAAAATTAAAGAAGCATAATATGAAAGATATTCTGTCCCATCATCATATTTTGGTCTAGTAACCATAAGAATCTTATCCATTTTGATTTATTGTCTTTAACAATTTCCCACTTGTGAGAGCCCTTATAAAATTCATCTGCATAGTTATAACTTGATTTCCAATTTCACTTCCCGCACTAACTTGCTGAATAAGTTCATCTTTAGTAAATGTTCCCTCACTTCCTATTGAAAGCTTATAATTTGAAGGCATAAAATTAATTCTAGCTAAAACTAATTCCTTAATTCCTTCTTCTTTCTTTATTTTATTTTCTTCTTCAGTCATATTATCTCTAATTCATTTAATTTTTCTAAAATTTTTTTACCCATCAAAGTATTATTATTAACTTCAAAATATGCAACATCCCAAGTGTAAGGTTTTTTATCTATAATAACAATTATATCTTCTCTAATCTTTGTTGGAAGCTTAGAATAAATCTTCATAAATTTAATTTTTTTATCTTCCATAATAATCACTCTTTTTATGGCTATATAAGTTTTTTGATGTTTATATACATTATTATTTTAAATTATTTTCAAATCAAATTTTCATTAACGATTTCTAAGATGATTATTTCTTCTTTGAAAATTGCAATGTGCAACGGGTTCGTTGGGGACAATTTAGAAAAGTTGGGGGTTATTCTTTCTTGGCTTCTTTTTCTATCTCGTCTTCAACCATTTTTTTAGCTTTTTCTAAAAGTTCTTTTGATTCTTTTCTAAGTTTGAAAGATTCTTGAATTTTTTCAGAAATTTCGTTTTGAATTGAAGAAGGAAGAAGGGGGATTTTGATTTTTTGCAATTCATCTTTTCCTATTGCTGTTAAAATTGTTCCTCGGAATCCTCTCTCTAATAAGTTTTGAATAATTAAAGATTTGAATAAAACTAAAATAGTTTCTGAATTTAATTTATTTGAGTTTAAATGAGATTAAAATTTTTCATAAACAGCGACGGAAAAAAGCAGTATACTCTAAAAGAGGAAATTAACAGACAAAAAACAAAAGATGCACATTATAAGTTTTTGAAAATCAAAGATGTGGAAAGGGATTAAAACAACTTCCCCTGCACTTCTTCTAAAACAGCAACGCCATATTCTCCATCATAACCAGGTTGAATGTGAATCTTGCCTTGCCTATTTTTCAAAATTAATTCAACAATTTTCTCATTAACTTCTTTTCCAAGAAGTTGTTCTTTAGAAACATTTAACAAAACATCAAATTCATTTCCAAACTTTTCAATTATTTCGTTATAAACTTTCCAAACTTTTTGAGAAGCCATTCCTGATTTTAAATGCAAGGAAATTAATTCGTGCAAAGGCAAAAGCAAATAATATTCCACAAAATTTTCAGGTTTATAATTTGAATTTTCTTTTGCAATTTCTTCAACCCGGTAATCAACTCCAACAATAAGTGGCTTTTTACAAATCGGACAAATTCCTCCAAGTTCTTTTGTTTTTTCAGGTCCACAAGAAAAATCGCATTTTCTATGCCCATCCCAATGATACCTTCCATAAGCTGGCGGAGTTTCAATTGTTGCCTTCAACCCTTTCCCAGTTCGAATAGCTTGAATAATATTATCATATGTTAATTCTGGAATTTCAAAAATTGTTGATTCTCTTCCAATTCTCCAAGGCCAAAAACTATGCAAATCTGAAAAACTAACAACATTCACATTTTCCTTAAACCTCCAAAGCATTTGTGGGTCTGCACTCATTCCGGACTCAATTGCATAAATATGTTTTGTCTGTTCTTCAAAACATTCTTGTAAACTATCAAAACCTTTCTTACTTCCAAAAAGTCCAAACCAAGGAGTCATACAATGTGCAGGAATAATTTCAATTTTGTCGTCGATTTCTTTCATATCTTTTACAAAATCTTTGCACGACATTCCAAAAATTGGACGCCCATCATAATCTACTCTTCCTTTTGACTTCAAATATTCTGTAATTTTATCAACAGCTTTTCTATTCGGAGCAAAAACAACTAAATGAATTGCCCGCCCTTTCCCTCCTTGCGTGAACATAAAACTAATTTCAGTTTGCCAAATAAAAGGAAAACCATTAACAGTTCTAAGAATTCCGTGTTCATCTTCTGTCAACTTTTCATCAAGTTCTTTACGATGCTCTGGATGCTGAAAGTCCCCGGTTCCCAAAAGCCCAAGCCCTTTTATTCTCGCATATTTTTCAAGATTATCAATACTTAAATTACTAGAAGTTGCCCGAGCATGACGAGAATGAACATGAAGGTCTGCAATAATTTCCATAAAAGAAAAAAGGAAAAGGATTTTTTAAGGGTTTAGTTATTTCTCATTGTATGTGTTCATAACCTATGCCACCTTATTTTATGTGTAAAATTCTTGCTATGCAAATATTAATTACTACGAGCCAGATTTCGTCATGGCTCTTCGCTAAAAATTAATTGATATCATTAACTCTTTTTTGGATTAAAACTCTTATCTACTGAAAACTCAAATGAAATGGGGTTTGAAGTTATATTAATTTGAGTAATTTATTACAAACTAATTTTTCCAATC
>JAHILJ010000068.1 GCA_018897135.1 Nanobdellota archaeon
CGTCTTTTAATATAAGGGGGGAACCGATTGTTTGTACGCCTGAAGATGCATATAGATGTATGATGGGAACTGAAATTGATTATTTAGTTATGGGTAAATTTCTAATTAAAAGAGCTGACAATCCTCAAGACATTTGGGATAGTGAAAAAAATGCTAAAGATTAAATTTATAAATAATGTGGGATAAAAAACAACATGGGTAATAACAAAACAATATTAGGTGAAGTTTGGGATTTTTTAAGAGTGAGAAAGAAATGGTGGCTTTTACCAATCATAATTTTATTAATAATGACTGGAGCGTTAATAATATTTGGGCAGAGTAGTGCTTTATCTCCATTTATTTATGCATTAGGGTAGGATTAAGAAAAAAAGGATTAATTAGCAAGATAACTTTTGTTCATGCTACAACTCTCTGTTTGAGGGTAGAAACGCCCAGACCAGGAATTGAACCTGGATATCCAAAAGGATCGTGGGTTCGAGCCACGTGCAGTACCATTGTGCCATCTGAGCAAGTGAATTATTTGTCCGAGTCTAATACGCCCGAACCAGGACTTTCACGCGAGAGCACATCTCTCGCGCTCTTTGTTACTTGAATTCTTTTAAACCGATTTGTTCGAGTCTAAAACGCCCGAACCAGGACTCGAACCTGGATGCCGAAAATCGACCGAGATTTCCAATCTCGTGCAATACCCTTATGCGATTCGGGCTTAATTTAACTTCTTAAATAATAGAAACAAATTGGTTATAAATTTTGTTAAAATTTGCAAAGATTAATTTTTTCTGCATTTTTATATGAAATAGGTTCGGGTAAAACCGAAAGTTCAAGTGGGTTTCCAAATTTCAATTTTGTTAAATCACTTTGATTTTGGATTAAATATTTTTTTAAAGGTTCATTTTCAAATTTTGTTCGTACCATTATATCTATTAAACTATCTTTATTGCAGTTTTCAAAAGAAAGCTCGAGAAAATCTCCTGGTTTGTAATTTTCCAAGTCCATGAGTTTTTGTATTTTTCTAAATCCTTTTCTTTCTGTTTGAGAATATAAATTAAGAGAATAATGTGATTTAAATCCAATTTCTTTGTTAAGAAAAATTGCTTCGTTTTTCCCATCGTCATTGAGATTTATTGTTCTTAACCTGCTTTTATAAGAAACATTTTCACAATTCATTAAGCTAAATAAAATAAGTAAATAGGGGATTATTTTTTTCATATAAAATTTAGAAAGAGTTTGTTTAAAAGAATTATTGTGATGGGTTTCTATTATAATAAAGAGTTCTTTGCATTTCGCATGCGTTTTCTCTTGCTTGATATTTTAATTTGCGATGACCTGACATTCTAATATATTGTTCTAATTCTTGATTAATTAATATGGGAATTTTTATGCTGTGTGGTTGAGGATATTTTATTTTAATTTTATGTTTTGTGCTTTTCATTTAACAAAAAATTTAAGTTTGTTTAAAAGAATTATTGTGATTGTATTATATGTAAGCTATTGGTCTATGTTGTTAGGCTAAACTGAAAATTAGTTCGCACTTCATGCTCAAATTAATATAACTTCAAACCCTATTTCATTTGGGTTTTCCGTGAATAAATAATTTAATCCTTAAAATATTAAATAAGTTATTAATTAACTTTTAGTGGAGAGCCTTGATAAAGTCTGGCTCGTAGCATTAATATTTGCGTAGCAAGATTTTACATAAAACAAGGAAAGAAATATGTTTGTAAATAACACATTATTCGAAATATATTACAAAATACTTGCTTTTATTATTTTAACTTCTTGTAAAGGTCGGTCGTTTGTGCCTGTTTCAACTTGTGCGATTTTGTCTACGATGTCTATTCCTTCGACAACTTCGCCAAATGTGGGGTGTTTTCCGTCGAGGAAATTATTGTCAACTAAGTTTATAAAAAATTGGGACGAGCCGGTGTTTGGTCCGGCGTTTGCCATTGAAATTGTTCCACGATTGTTTTTATTTCCGCTTGCGTGCGTGAATTCGTCTTTGATATTTGGAATACTTGAGTCGCCCATTCCTGTTCCTGTCGGGTCTCCTGCTTGAATCATAAAGCCGTCAATTATTCTGTGAGAAATTGTGTTGTCGTAAACTCCTTGTTTAACTAACTTCACAAAATTAGAAGTTGTTATCGGCATGTCGTCGTAAAGTTCAATCAAGATGTCGCCGTAGTTTGTTTCAAGTTTTACTTTTGTCATTTTGTTGTTTGGGAGGAAAATAAATCCTGTTATTAAGATTACCAAAATTAATGCTATTATAAAGATTTTGATTTTTGGTTTCATGAATTAAAAAAGGGAAAAGGGGTTTTAAAATTTAATCTTTCCATATTTCATTAAAAAATTGTTTGTATGAATTTGAAACATCTTCAGATATTATTTCAATAGCTAAAAGCTTTTCTGTATAAAGAAAATTTATAACTTTATTTTTGTAAACTAAGATATATGAATTGGTCTTTGAGTCAGTAAATTTATAATCTATGTTTTTGAATCCTTTTATTGATTTTAATATTCCTTCTTTAAGGTCTTTATTAAAAATTATTTTTACTTTTATCCCTTTTTTCTCACGCTGATTGTGAAAATTAATTATCAAATCATTTAATGGTTTATTAGTTTCATCACCAATTTGCCTTGCTCCAATTACATAATAAATATCTCCTTTTTTTAGTTCTCTTAATATTTTATCATAAATTCCTTTAACACCTTTATAGCCCTCATAAATATTTGTCTCAATTCTTTCTTCAGTTTTACTTTGAAGCTCTTTTAATTCAGGTAAGATTTTTTTTAACTCCTTTTTTTTGTTATCAATTAATTCTATTAATTGTTCTGGGGAAGTAGCTTGAAAGTGCTTTTTATTTGCAATTAAACTATATGTTGCCAAACCTTTTTTTATTAAATTTTCCAAACAATAATATAATGCAGAAACTTGTATGTTTGTTTCTGAGATTAGTTTTCCTGAAGTTACTTTCCCTAATTTAAGCAAGGCCAAATAAACTTTTATTTCATTTTTTGACATTCCAATATCTTCTAGTATTTTTTGATTCATATCTAAAGGTACTTTTTAGGTTATATAAATCTTACTATTAATTAGAAGAAGAACATATTATATAGTGATTATTTGGTTATTATTATACAATGACTAATAAAAAATCAATGGCTCTTAAAGGAATTGAGGAAGAAATAAAATGACAAATAAAATTTTAAATTGGTTAAAAGATAAACGTATGATTGAAAGAGAATCAAATCTTCCAGAAAAAGAATTAGAAGCAGTAAATTCTATTAAAGTTATAGGAAAATATATTGCTGAATATTATAACAATAAAAATAGTTCATTTTATGATAGAGGGCAATTTTTTGTTAATTTTGCAAACGAATTCAGAACAATAGATAAGAAAATTTTGAATGTTAATGGCAATGAAGCAATTGATTTTTTATTAGTCATTGTATA
>JAHILJ010000069.1 GCA_018897135.1 Nanobdellota archaeon
ATAAAACAAAAACTTTAGAAGAAAATAGAAAATTTGCTTTAAAGTATTTTATGGCTAACTTAATCCCAGACCATCTTAAAATACTTGATATATTTAGTAATTATTTTAATTTTAACGTGTGGTTACCATATAGCGATAAAGAAGTTATGAAAGCTACAGAAAATTTCAGTGTAAACGAACTAATAGCTAATGAAAGTAGAAAGAAACCAATATATGCTATTGCAAGAATACAAAATATTCCTGAAGAAATAATAAATAGAAGAAAATATGGTTTGGTTTCTGCCTTAAATCAAGAGAGGAAAGGATAAAGAGAATTAATTAAATTTATTAATGAGTGTTTCTTTTTCTTTAAATGAACAAAAAAGAATTAATTCAAAAAGCTAAAGCATATGCGCTGAAAAATGCAATTCATTATAATGGAAAGGCAAATGTTGGAGCTGTGATTTCTGGGTTGTTTGCAGAGGGCTTGAAAAAAGAAGATGCTAAAGAAGTTGGAAAGGAAATTTCAAAAATTGTTTCAGGGGTAAATAAACTTTCATTGGAAAAACAAAAAAAAGAATTTCAAAAGTTCGAAAAATTAACCAGTTCTCGAGAAGTTCGTGAAGGTTTGGCGAAATTGCCCGACGCTGAAAAAGGCGTTGTTATGAGATTTGCTCCATCTCCTTCAGGTGCAATGCATATTGGGCACGCACTTACAGCAAGTATTTCTTATCTTTATGTAAAAAAATATGGAGGAAAATTTTATGTTAGAATTGAAGATACAAACCCGGATAATATTTATCCGCCAGCATATGACTTGCTAAAAAAAGATGCAGAATGGTTGTTCGAGGGAAAAGCAAAAATAATTATTCAGTCCGAACGAATGGAACTTTATTATAAGTATGCTGAAAAACTAATTAAGAAAAATTCAGCTTATGTTTGCACTTGTTCTTCTGAAAATTTTAAAAAATTGTCTGAGCAAAAAAAAGAATGTGCTTGTAGGAAAAATACTCAAAAAGAAAATTTAGATTTGTGGGGAAAAATGTTGGCACCACAGGCGTATACCAAGGAGGCACGAGAACCTCTTCGAGGTCCAGATAAATCTTCTTTAAAGATTTCTACTGGGGACAATAAAAAAAGTTTTAAACAAGGCGAAGCTGTTTTAAGATTTAAATCAGATTTAAATAATCCAAATCCTGCAATGCGGGACTTTCCTTTAGCAAGAATAAATGAATCTTTTCATCCGCTTCAAAAAAAGAAATATCGTGTTTGGCCGTTGATGAATCTTTCTGTAACTGCTGACGACATTGAATTAAAAATGACGCATGTTATTCGAGCAAAAGAACATCGTGATAATGCAAAACGACAAAAAATGATGTATGCTGTTTTAGGTAAGAAATATCCTTGGGAAGCTTATTTAGGAAGATGGAAATTTAAAGATTTAGAATTATCAGCGACGAAGATAACAGAAGGAATTAAATCTGGGAAATATTCGGGGTGGGATGATGAAAAACTTCCAACAATTGCTGCTTTGAAAAAAAAGAATTACAAACCAGAAGCGTTTTGGAAATTCTCAGAACATGTTGGTTTATCTGAAAATGATAAAATTATTGACGAAAAAGATTTTTTTAAACTCCTCGACACGTTTAATAAAAAATAAAAACATTTTTAAACATCTTTTAATTAGATAAATTATATAATCATTAAAAGGAGGTTAATAATGAAAAACACAAAAGGACTGTCTGGAGTAATTACAACATTGATAATAATTTTGTTAGTTATTGCAGCTATAGGAATTATTTGGGCTGTAGTAAATCCATTCATAAAGGATTCTGGAGAGGAGTTTGATACAACTACAAAGTGTCTAAACGTTGGTGTTGAACCTACAAAATTAAGTTGTGAAGATGGAATTTGTAATGTAACTGTTCAACGTTCTGCAGGAGAAGATGAAATCACTGGAGTTAAGTTGATTTTCTATGATACAAATGAAGAAAATACATACATTAATACAACTTCAGAAAATATAGTAAAGTCAGCTATCAAAACATATAGTTTTATCGACACTGCGTTCACAGGAGTTTCAAAAGTTGAAGTTGCAGCTTACTTTACAGATGCTTCAGGAAATGATGCAAGTTGCCAAGTCTCTGGAACAATGAACGCTTAAATTTTTATTTTTATTTTTTATCTATTTCTTTATTTATATTTATTAATAGTTGGGGCTGAATTTTAAAAGAAAATTTAATTAGCTTTTCTATTTTCAATTACATTCTTTATTTTAAAAGAAAGTAAAAACATTAAAAACATTAAGGCTCCAAATAAAAGGAAAATATAATTGAAGGGTAAAAATATTAAAACAACAGATGCAAGAATTTTTCCTATAAACTGACAAACATCTATTCCTGTATTGTATGGACCATAATATTTGCATTCTTGCTTTTTGTTTATAATGTCAAAGAAGTATGCTTCTGTTGTTGATTCTAACATTGCCATTCCAATGCTTGCAAGAGCTAAAAGCAAAAGAACTAAGTAAATGTTTGAAATGAAAAAGCAGAATAAAGAGATTAGTGCAAGAATCCCGAAACCTGTTTTGAATATTTTTCTAAAACCTTTTTTTCCAGCTAATTTTGAAAATTTATATTCGAATAAAACCAAGGGGACTGCAACAGCAAATAAAAAGTAACCAATCCACAAATTATTTAACCCTGTTCTAATAATATGCATAGGCATAAAAAGATAAATTAAAACCCACCAACAATTTACAGCCCCACTTATAAAATAAGATAAAACCCTATTTTTATTTTTGAAAAATTCTTTTGTGTTTTTGAAAATATTTTTATCTAATTTCTTTTTTATGTTCACATCATTAATTTTTGAAACTTTGAAAGCTAATGCAGATAAAAAAACGAAGATAGCAGAAACCAAGAATATAAGGTTGATTCCGTATGCATTTGCAAGATAACCTGCGATTAAAGGCCCAATTACCCAAGCTAAGTTCATGAACGTGTAAATCAGACCTTCGTTTTTTGATAACTGGGTTTTTGTGGATTTGTCTTTTACAATTATTCCGTAAGAGTTCATCCTCAAAATATAAAAAATTGTCAGAAAAAAAGCCAAAATAACAAAAATATAAAATTTTGTGTTGATTGCAAATAATAAATAAGTTATTCCAAACAAGATCAAAGACCAGAAAAATAAACTTGATTTTTTGTATTTTTCTATGATTGGAACTAAAACAAAACAAGAAACTATTGCTATTAACGTTAATGCTGCTGAAATAAAACCAACAATTGCTTCGCTGTGAACAAAACTATCCATATAAACTGCCCAAATTGTATCAATCAATGCTAAAGCAATTGCAACTAAAAAACCAATTATTGCAAGTTTTCCCATTCTGGTAAAAACTTTTTCACCTCTTTGTTTTCCAATTAACACACCCATTTAGAAAGAAGGTTAGATAGATTTAAAAATCCTGTGAAATTGTTTTTTTTATGACAACTAAACTTTGGGGTTGTCCCCATCACCAATAGAATCTTTTTCTTTAGCTGTGCTTTTATTTCTGGGAAATTTTATAAAGAAGATTTAACTCAATTAAATATAAATAATGGCGGTTGTGGTCTAACGGTTATGACGTGTGGTTGTGGTCCGCAAAAAGAGGGTTCGACTCCCTCCTTCCGCCCTTTGGGTTTCTTTTTCAAAAAAGAAACTACAGTGGTAGAAAAATAAAATGACAAATGTAAAAATAAGAAAAGCAAAAAAAGAGGATTTAAAATATATTAAGGAAATTTTTTCAAAGGGAATTGTGGAAGAATTTAAAATACAATATCCAAAAATGCCTAGAAAAGAAATAATGGAATCCCTTGATGAAATTAATAAGATATTCAAAAATTTCAAAAAAGAATTAAATTCAAAAAACTATCTTTGGATTATTGCAGAAGAGAAGAATAAAGTTATTGGATTCTCAAGTGCAAGCATAAAAGATAAAAAGTTTGGTAAACTTAATATGAATTATGTTACAAAAGAGTATCAAAGAAAAGGAATTGGAAAAAATTTTGTTGAAAAAAGAATAAAATGGCTTAAAAAAAGAGGTATAAAAAAAATTTATGCAAATGCTTTTATAAAAAATAAAGCTTCAAATAAAAATCTAAACAAATTTGGTTTTCAACCAGTTTCGTTCAATTTAGAAAAAATAATAAAATGACAAATGAAATTGGATAATTAAAATGATAACCTTTATATATTCTTATATATTATATATCTTTATATAAAATGAAACAAATTTTACATTATCCCACCTTGAAAACAGTTTTAGCTGTAGAAAAGGTTTTGCAAAACGCAGAGTTAGTTTTACCAAAAGAAGAAATTAAAAGAAGATTGCCGATGAAAATTATGCACCAAACCCTGAATTTAATTCTTAATTATCTTGAAGAAAGGGGCATGGTTTTACAAGGAGACAAAGGGGTTTTATGGATTTATAATCCAAGTGGTAAATTACAAAAAGCAATTGAGGAGGGATTTGAAATATAATGAATAAAGAAATTAAAATTATTTTATCAAAAGAATTAGAAAAACAATATGAAGAGTTGAATAAAATAATTTCTAATGAAATAAAAAAAGGAAGCGCAAATTCATTTCATCAAACTTTATTTAAAGCAATTAATAAGACCAAAGAATTACTCAAAATAAATCCTTTTTATGGAAACCCTATTTCTAAGAAATTAATTCCTAAAGAGTTTATAAAAAAATATGAGGTGGATAATCTTTGGCGTGTTGAATTACCTGGTTACTGGAGAATGCTTTATTCAATTACAGGAAATGAAATAAAAATTATTTGTTTTATTTTAAAAATTTGCGACCACAAGAAATATAATAAACTATTTGGTTATAAAAGAAAATGACAAATGAAACAGTAAAAGGATTTAAGGATTTCACAGGAAAAGAAGCTGAGAAACGGGCTTTTGTTCAAGAAGTTATTCGGAGAACTTTTGAAAAGTACAATTTTGAGCAAGTTGAAACTCCTATAATTGAATATGAAGAATTTGTCAGGTCAGGAAATTCGGGTGACGAAGCGATTTCAGATATTTTCAAACTTCAGGATAAAGGAAAAAGGAACTTGGCTTTGCGTTATGAATTTACATTTCAATTAAAGAGAATTGCGAACAACAAAAAACTTCCATACAAACGATTCCAAATTGGGCCTGTTTTCCGTGACGAACCTGTTTCAGGAAATCGTTTTAGACAATTCACTCAATGCGATATTGATGTTGTTGGTTCAACTCTTAAAGAAGAAGCTGAAATTCTTGGAGCTGCAAAAGAAATTTTAGATACATTAAAAATTAAATTTAAAATTTTTGTGAACAATCGAAAACTTTTGAACGAAATTTTAGATGAACAAGAAGTGAAGAATAAAGAAGAAGTTCTTCGTGAAATTGATAAAATTGACAAATTAACTGAAAAAGAAGTTCGGGAAAATTTGAAAAAGTTTGGTGCTGAAAATGTTTTGGAAATTTTCAAAAAACCTATTTCATATTTTAAAAAATACAAAGCATATTCTGAAATTGAAGAACTTGCTAGAATTTGTAAATGTTATGGAGTTGTTTTGAATTTTCAACCAAGCCTTGCACGTGGGCTTTCATATTACAAAGGAAATGTTTTTGAAATTAAATCAGACATTAAAGCAAATGAAAACATTTCCATTAATTCTCCGAAAATTCGTCAAATTAAAGAGACGATTTGTGCGGGCGGTTCGTACGAAGTTGAAGGCAAGCCTGCTACAGGAATTTCATTTGGGTTAGAACGACTTTGCGAAGTTACAAATATTATTTTGAATATTGAAAAAATTCTGATTGCTTCTTTAGAACAAGATGCAAAAGCAATTTCAATTGCACAGAAACTTAGAAAACAAGGAAAAAATGTTTCTATTTTTTACGGCAAGCCGTCGAAGGCATTGGAATATGCAAATTCATATGGAATTAAGAAAGTTGTCTTTGTTGGAAAAAAAGAAGTTCAGCAAAAGAAAATTTTGGTTAAAGATTTGAAAACAGGAAAGGAAAAGTTGATTGTAATTGGAAGAAAGTTGGGGATTTAGTGTTACTATTTAATAATTTATATAACAGAAAAATTTATAAATAAGATTATTTTAAATTATTTGCGTTAAAATGACAAAAAATATATTTGGAGGATTAGTAAAGAGATTAATTATTCCTATATTAATTATACCTCTTCTTTTAACTTCTTGTAAAGATTATCCTATTAAATTGCCTAATGGTTATATTGCTTCTGGAAAAAAAATTGAATCTAAGGCACATAAAGGAAGTTATAATATAAGATCATATGAAAGAGATTTAGTAAGAAAAAGTAGACTAAATGGAACAATTTCTTATATTGGTTTTTTAAAAACAGAAGATAATGTTATTTCTGTAAATAATATCAATCAAAAGAATCGTGCAGGAGATGGGGGAATTTTAAGTGCTGGGGGGGATAGTAAAAATAATGTTACTATTTTTGATTATGGGGGAATAATAATGAAAATAAAACCTTTGAACTTAAAAATAGATGAATATTTGATGCAAATAAAAACTCATGAAAATAGAATTTCTCCAATAATTGCATTAGAAAAATTTGATGAAGGCGATACTATTTCAATTCCCACAATAAGAAAATATGATTATAGTAGCTGGTGGAAATCCTATAGAATTTTAAATGAAATAGACTATCTTTATTTACACGAAATTGAAGATAAAAAAGAAAGATAGCAATTTTAATCTTTCTCATCAAACTGTTTTATTCAAAAACATAATTATTTGAATGTCTTTTTTTAGATTATTTATGAAATTAAAAAGGAATTACTATTAAAAAGAAAGTTGGGGGTTTAAAGTGAGGAAACTTGCAAATTAATATGGCCCACATCAGGCTTGTGCCAGGATGTTCACTTAAAATTTTATTATTGATTAATTATTTTTGAGCGAAGAATTCAAGCTTGGCAGAATTCTAAGCAATTCATAAGTGAGCTAGTTTATGAGTGAATGTAAATTTATTCAACTTTAATTTCTCTTATCCAAGCATGTTCACCTTTTTTAAAATCTTTGAATGATTTTATTTTAAGTGATTTTTGGAATAAAGGACAATTCAAGACAAAGGTTTCAAATTCTCCTCCTTCGCCTGCAGGGTGAATTTTGTATTTCTCTTTTAACTCAGTTACTTCTTGAATAAAATTTTTGTTTATTTTTTTTCCAAGCCAAGTTTTGTCTAAAGGATAAGCTGCAACAGCTATGATTATAACTTCAAATTTGTTTTTAATTAATTCATTCAAGTATTTTAATTCGTCTTTTTGCCAAAGAGGATTGAAACATTTTAAATTTAATTTGTCGCAGATTTTTTGAATTCGTGAAGCTTGATAAACTGAGTGCAAAGCTCCTGTAACAATTCCTTCGATTTTGTATTTTTTCTTTGCTCTTGAAATTACCTTTTCTAAATCTTTTAATTCATCTTCTTTTTTTCCTTTTGTTTTTTGAACCAACAAAGAAATTTTCATAACTTTTGCTTGGGCTTTTGTTTTTTTTATAGAAGGTGTGTGAAACATGTAACTTTCTTTATTTTTCGATATGATTGTGATAAGACAAGTTAATTTATGGCCTGCTTGCTTTGCTAAATAAGCTGAATAAACAGAATCTTTGCCTCCTGAAAATAGAATAGCTGTTTTCATGGAAAGAAAAAGGTGTGAAGGTTTTTAAGGATTTGCAGCTCATTATGCTCGCTGAGATTAGGAAATTATTAACTCCAAATTTTTTAAGTGGATTCAAGCAATCACGCTCAACATCAAGGTCTGTTATTATTAATTTTATTACACGAGCAAAGCAAGTGCAATCATGCAGGGGACATTTTTAATCAAACAAATCTGCTAAAGGGTTTTCAAAATCAGAATTTATTTTTTCTAAACGTTGCTTTTTTTCGTCATCTAATTCTTCAATTTTTTCTTGTATTTCTTCTTTTAAATCTGCAAAAGGATCTGGATTATGTTTTAGGAAAACAGATTTTAACCAAATGTAAATTTCATCAAAATGATTTTCTTGTTCAAGCCAGACTTTTTTTTGGGTTTCTAAATGAAGCAAGGGAAAAAAGGAAATTATTCTTTCTTCTTTGTTTGAGCCAACAAAATTTGTGTAAGAAATTTTTTTGTGCTCTTTATTTTCATTGAAGTGTTTAAAAAGTTTGTTGTAAAGTTCAGAGATTTTATTTTTTATATTAAACTTTTTCTTTGGAATAGAGTTTATTGTTTCACGCAAAGCGTTGTTGTTAAGTATTTCTTTTTTAATTCTCCGATTTTCTGTTCCAATTGCTTTGTTTAAAGCTTCCATAAGTTCTTGTAATGTGACTTTTTTCATTCTTGGAATTGGACTTCGCGGGATTAAATCAGGGACAATTTCATCAAGTTGGATTCTTTCTAAAACAGATGTTGTTTTTTCTTTTGAACCAAATAAAATTTCGTCAATGCTCTTTATGTATTTGTTAAGAAGAATTTCTGATTTGATTCTAAGCAAAAGAGCTGCTGCAAGAAGGACTTTACTTGAAACAAAAAAATCTGTTTCTTCAATTTCTTGAGCAATCAACAAATATTTGTCTGTTAAAACTGTTATGTTTATATCCCAAGGGTCAAGTTGCTCTGTGTTTATTAAATCATAAATAATTTCTTGCCAACCAAGTTCTCGATTAAACAAAAGATCTTGGATTTGCTCTTGTTGCACACTCTCTTTTTCCATTTTTTATCTAAGGAAATCATTTTTATAAACATTTGTAGTTTATAATATTTTGAGCTTGTAGTTCTTAAAATATTCTTAAAATCACTACTTTGCCTTGACTACCCCCTGTCATCATTTAATGGTAACATGAACGAAACATTTAAATAGTAAAAAGATTTAGGATTCTTATCACCTCTTTTTACCCAGGAGAAGCTTCAGGTCGACTTTTTTTTGACTTGAAGTAACTCCAAGGGTTATGATTAATTAATATGGAAAAGAAATACAACTTAGGAAAATATGGAATTGTAGAAACAAATGATACGATGGGCTCTTTGATGGCTGGTTGTTTTAGAAAGAATACGGCTTATGACTTCTCGGGTGAAGATAAAAATGACGTTGAAAAAAAGCTTTTAACATCAATCAATAAAGAGAGAAACTTACTATTAATAGAAGCAAATAACCTGAAAGAACTTGCATTAAGAATAAAAGAAAATGGATTAGAAGCAACTTCAAGATATTATCAAAGAAATTCATCCAAAAAAACTTAAAGAGATAAAAAATAAGAAGTTAAAAGCTTTTTTTCAACGTCATTTTTATCTTCACCCGAGAAGTCATAAGCCGTAT
>JAHILJ010000070.1 GCA_018897135.1 Nanobdellota archaeon
ATTTTTCCAAAATTTCTTTCCAAATTTAATTTTCATTTCTAATATCCTTTTCTTCAAAATCTAAAATTTTAATTTTTCTTGTTTTTAAATTAAACAAAGGAACTTTACAAAAATCAGGTTTGTTTCCTCTTTTTTCTTGATAAGAAGTCATAGCTTCCCAACAAGAAGAAGAAACTAATAAAATATTATTATAATAAGAAATAGCAGATTTGTGTAAATGACCTGCAACAAAAATATCTGGAATTCTTCGAATTAACAAAGCATCTTTTTCAAGAGGGCAATGCTGTGTCATTGTGCTGTGTGTTGGAGAAAGATGCCTATTTTTTAACAGATACGCCATTATTTTATCTGGAAAATTAATTGCTTTTTCTTGGATTAAAGAGGAAACATTATCAGAATAATAAGGAAAACTAAAACCATGATAAGTTAAAATATTAAAACCAGAAAAACCATATTTTTTCCCAACATTTACTCTACAAGGATTTTCAGTTATAATAACATTATCTAAGTTATACAAAGGCCATGCAAATTTTTTATCAAAAACAGGTTGAGGCTCCATTAAACGAACACAATCGTGATTTCCGGTAGAAATTATTATAGTTATATCTTTTCTTATTTTATCCAAAAGATTTGCAACTTGGATAAATTGTTCTTCAAGATTTTTTATTTTTAAGTTTTTTTCTTGGTCAGGATAATTTCCAATGCCCGCCACCAAATCACCAACAATGAAAAGATATTTTATCTTTTTTGCTTCTTCCGAATTTTGAAGATTGCCATTCAAATAATCAATAAATTTTAAAAAACTTTTTTCAAAAAATAAATTACTTCCAAAATGCAAATCACCTATAAATGCAACAGATTCTTCGACAGGTGATTTTTTTCTTTCAAATAAAATAGCTTCTGGAAAAATTACGTCGTTAGCAAAAAGAACTTTGTTGCTTCCAGAACATTTAAATCCAATAACAGAATCTAAACAAATATCTAATGCTTTTTCATAAACTTCTTTTTTATTTTGATTGACTATAACTTTTGTTGTTCCTGTAAAATCTTCAATTTCAAAAATCAAATTAGAATTTTTTGTAATCCTTTTGTCTGAAATCATTCCAATCACTGAAACAGAAGAAATATTTCCTGAAATCTTGTTTATGGAAACCAAATTTTTTAATTCAGAATGTTCTTGTAAAATATTTTTTAATTCATTATAACGATTTCTAAAATATTTATTAAAATCTGAAATTTCTATTTTTTTGTTTAAAAAAGCGTTCGAATTTTTAACTTCAACATTTCCAATTGTTTTCAATTGTGAAAACTCTTTTTCCTTTTCTGAAGAAACCAAAACCTCTTTTGAAATTTCAATACTTAATCCAAGTTTTATTTTTAATTTTTCCAAGTTCTGTTGATTTTCTTTTGGAAGGTTTAAAAAAAGTTCGCTGACCTTTTCTTTGTTTTTCAAAAAAATCTCTTTAGTAATTATTTTCTGTTGAGTGTGATTTTTCAATTTTTCAATTATCAATTTTGTTGATTCTTCATCAGTTATTTCACTAAAAAAATCTAAAACCTCCTTATCAACTAAAAGTCCTTTTTCTACAAAAAATTTCAAAACTTCTTTTGGTTCCATTATTTAATTACCTCAAAACTTTTTAAAAAATATTTATCACCTTCCTTAAAAATCACACTTTTTGCTTTTGAATTTCCATTTAAACAAACATTATTAATCATTAATAAATCGCTTGGTATTATATTTAATTTTTCTAATTCAGACACTTTTTCCCAAGAAAGTTTACCTTCTGAAGATTCTTTAAAATTATCCAAACAATAATAAAAATTAAATAAAAAAATATCAAAATCATAAATTAGTTCTCCCTGAGGGAAAACTTTTTCAAAAATTCTTCCTGAAAATTCTGGTTTAGTTCCACAAATTCCTGTTTCTTGTTTTAATTCCCTTATCGCAGCATAATAAGGAAATTCGTCTTTTTCAACTTTTCCGCCAGGCATGCCCCAATAATTTTTATAAGGTTCATTATTTCTATAAATCAAAAGCACTTCTTTTAAATTAGGTTTAAAAATTCCTAAATTAACTACTTTCTGAGGTTGAAGGTGATTCATTTTAAGATTATAATTTATAGTCTAATGATTCTTCGATAATTTCTTTTGCTTTTTTAATAATATTGTTTGTGATTGCAAGTTTCACTTCACGCATCCGACCGCCACGGCCTTTTGAAATAACTCTTACATTTATAATTCCAAGCATATCAAATTCTTGAATAATGTCGCTTACCCTTCTTTGGGTCAAAACATCTGATTTATTTTTTAAACAAATATCTTGATAAAAATTATAAATGTCGCCTGTAAAAATAGATTCATTGTTTTGATTTTCTGTTAATTTTATTATAGAATAAAGAACAAATTGAAATTGTTTTGGTTCTGATTTAATTACATCTAAAATTTTATCTCTTTCAATTTTGCTGTTTGCTTGGTCTATGTGTTCAACTTTAATTTTCAAAGAACCTTCCCTTTCTGCTAATTCCCCTGCAATTCTTAATAAATCCAAAGCACGTCTTGCATCACCATGTTCACGAGCAGCAAAGGCCGCGCATTTTGCGATAACTCCTTCTACAACAACATTTTCTTTAAAGGCCAGTTCAGATCTTTTACTTAAAATTTCCCTTAATTGCGGGGCATTATAAGGAGCAAAAACAATTTCTTCTTCAGATAAAGAACTACGAACCCGAGGATCTAATCCCTCTAAAAAAGTCAAATCATTACTAACACCAACAAGACAAATTTGAGATTGGGTTAATTCAGAATTTAATCTAGTGAGATTATAAAGAAAATCGTCTGAAATTTTTTTAACTGTTTGATCTATTTCATCTAAAATTAAAACAAGCAACTGTTTTTCAGAATCAATAATTTCTATAAATTTATTATAAACAGATTGCGTTGGCAAACCAGTTTGAGGAATTGTTCCTCCAAATTTTTTAATTAATTCAGCTAATATTCTATATTCAGTATCTGAAACTTTTTTTAATTTACAATTAAGATAAACTATATTTAATTTAAAATTAGATTCTTTTTTTACCCTTTTCAAAAGTTTATCACTAACATATTTAATAGAAAGTGTTTTACCTGTTCCTGTTTTACCATATAAAAACAAATTGCTTGCCCTTTCACCACGAAGCACAGGAGCAAGAATAGAGGCAAGTTGTTTAATTTGTTCTTCTCTATGTAATATTTCTTCTGGTTGATGATTTGTTTGCAAAAGAGATTTATCTCTAAAAATGCTTTTTTTATCAAAAGAATCAAATATATTATCAAGTTCAACAGACATTTTTGTTTTGTTCCATTTTATATTAAATAAACTAACACACACCCAGCATGATTTCGCATGGAAATTTGTTGGTTTCGTGTTTGTTTCGATGACAAAAATTTATTTTATTATATAAATGATTATGACCACTAAAAAAGAAGAACACCTAAATTTCCAATGGAA
>JAHILJ010000071.1 GCA_018897135.1 Nanobdellota archaeon
AATTTATCTAATCTCTTTAGGAATTTTCATGACTATATTATATAAAGTTTTGACAAAAACAGGTTCTAAATAAAATAGTAAAAAGAGCAAGATTAGAAATCATTCGAGACATTTTAAAAATGATTCAGGAAAATCGTTTAATAAAAGTAACACCCCTCATAAGAAAATCAAATTTATCAACCAGCCGTTTTAAAGAATATTATTTAGATCTTTTAGAAAAAAGATTAATCAGGGAAGTCTCTGAAAAAACAGGGAAAAAAGTCGCACTTACAGAAAAAGGTTTTAGGTTCTTAGAAAAATACAAAACAATCATTGATTTTATTGATGAATTTGAGCTTTAATCCAATCTAAAGTACTTCCTTAAACTTTTCCATTCTAAATATTTTCTTTCAAATTCTAAAAGAGGAATTTCATTTTGTTTGCAATTAATATATACTTTTTCACTTAACCCGTTTTTATCTGGGGTAGAAATTATTTTAAAAGAAATTTGATATTCTTCACAAAATTTCTTTTTCAGTCCAACTTCTTTTTCTAATGACATTTTTACCTCGCACTATCTGCTTGTGCTTCACTTTCTTTCTTTTTTCTCAAAGCAAAACTTTCTTGGTTTCCTTCTGCAGCCATTACAATTTCTTCTGCTAAACCTTGTGCAATTGTTTTCTTTTTGTTGAACGCTTTGTCAGAAGAACCTTGAACAATCCATCTTAAAGCAAGGTTCACTCTTCGCAATGGTGAAACATCAACAGCTTGAGGATAACGGGCACCGCCATATTCAATAACAGTAACTTCGTCTCTTGGAGCAGATTTTTCAATTGCTTTTACAAAAACTTCAACAGGATTTTTTCCTGTTCTTTTTTCAATCAATTTAAAAGATTCAAGAATTGTTTTCATATTTTTAGAATATTTTCCTGTTGACCTTCCAAGAATTATTTTGTGCTTTTTCCCTCGGTGCCCGGCAGTCGCCAAACGATTCATCAATCTTTCAACAATATTAACTTTTGTTTGCCCAAACTTTTGAACATTTCTACCATAGCTTTTCAAAACCAATTTTGGCTCAAGATTTATAGCAGGTTTCAACCCAGGGTCTTCTACAACAATTTCACTCACATCATATAAATCAAATATTTTGAATTTTGGTATTTCCATTTTAATTTAAATTACCTCTTAATTCATTATATTTTTCTCTTACTTCTGAATTTTTAAAATAAACACAATCTGTTTCTATAACTGTTCCTGTTTCATCTAAAATTTTTATTATTCCTTTGCCAAAATCACCAACGTAATTTCCATCCCCAACTTTTACAGCATTTACATCTAAAAATTTTCTTATAATTTCTAAATCATCTTCTCTTGGGGGCATTTGAAATGTTTTCAAAGTTGTACTACGATGCAAATTCCCTTCATAATATTTTCTCATTAAAATTTTACTTACTTCTCCTCCCATTTATCTTCTTCCCTTTTCAATCTTGCCAGAAACTAATCTTGACAATGGTTGATCATTTACTTGAATAACTTGATAACGAATTCCACGGATGTCGCCTTTTGCTCGACCTTGTTTTCCCCCAATTCTTTCAATCAGAACTTCGTCGTGTTCGTCTATGAATTTTTGAGCCAAGTTACCTGGAATAAAAGCTCCGACAGATTTTCCGTTTTTCTTTAACTGAACTCTGCAACATTTTCTCATAGCTGAGTTTGGCTGTGCAGCTTCTTTTTGAAACTTTGACAAAACAATTCCTTTTCCTTGGCTTGCTCCACCAAGAGGATCTGACTTCTGAAAAAGGTTTAGAGTTCTCACTTTGAAAGCTCTGACTTTCCACCGAAATTTCCTTCGGTCTTTCTTTTTCTTTTCAGCACTTTTTAATCCCATTTGAATGTTTAAGAAAGATAAAATTGGTTTTTAAATTTGTTGGTGAAACTGTCCTATTAACTTATTGATTGATTGCAAATAGAAAACTATAAATTTATATATAAAAGAATACATAACTTTATTAAGAAAAGAGGAGATGATAATTTTAAGATGATAGCCAATACATTAGCCATGGAGTTAAAATCTTTTGAGACAGATTTTATTTTTTTTCAGAATAAAAAATCAGATTTAAGAAAGGATTTTTTAAACAAATTTGTCGCAATTAAAAGAGAGGAAATTATTGCCTCTGGAAATTCTATAGAAGAAATAAATAAAATATTAGAAAGTAAAAACATAGATTCTGCAAAAACAGTTATAGAATTTGTTCCTGAAGAAGAAGGCATAATGGTTTTATAAGATGTTTAAAATTCCCTTATTTAGTGGAAAAAGTTTAGGTTTTGAAAGGGATATGGCAACTTTTTCTGTTAAGTATGGAAATCTACCAAACTTTTTTTGTAAGGGAATTGTTGATACTGGTTGCCCATTTACAATAATTAGTGAGAGTTCAATAAAAAGAACAAGAATACCTTATAATTCTAAGCCTTCTAAATATAATGTTCAGCTTGGAAACATTAATATGGATTTGATAGAGTTAGGTATTTGTGAAATAAATTTTAGAAATGAAAATGGGGAAATTAAAAAATTTGAACAAGAAATTTATGTGGGTATCCCAAAAGTAAAGGGTTATCTTTCACAAGAATTACCAAGTTTTATTGGAAAAGATTTTCTTAATAATCATTCATTATCTATTATTAATAAAAAAGAGGGAAATAATTGTTTGATGGGAGATGATTGATTAGAGAATGAGAATAATCAAACAATCCGAAATTCCTTTTTAAAAAAATCATGAATTATTTTTTGCATTTCTAATAATCGTCTTTTGTTTCGTCCAATCAATGCAGCTTTACTTTCTCGACCAGCAGTAAGTATGATTTCGTCTTCTTTTATTTCAAGTTCTTTAAATGTTTGTGGGTTCACAATATTTTGAATAAAACTTTGAACATCTTCAATTCCTATTGGCAGTGGAATTATTTTTATTTTTTTTCTAAGAATTTGGTTCAGCTTTTTTGCATTGCTTGCATTTGGCCCAAGTGCTTTTGAAACCAAACTTTTTGGAACACAAAACATCAAAGTTTCATTATATTTAAAACAAAATCTTGTCGAGATTCTGGTAATACTTGAAAAAAGATTCAAATATCTCATGTCTTGCATATCAATAGTTGTAACCATCTTAATATTTCAAAAAAAAGAACATTGTTTATAAATTTATAGGAATTATTTTGGGATGTAAAAAGAAATATTTATTTTACTAATTAAATTCCCGCCCCCACCATAATTTCTTGTGATCATCGCAACATAATGTTTTTTGAAAATTCCTTTGTTATTAAAAGATACACTACGATGTTCATCAGTTTTTTTGGGATAATTTTTCTCCAAATAATCAGCAAGATTTTTTCCATTAAAATTACTTAAATCTTGAGAATCCTTTCCGATTATTTCTTCAATAACATAAAGACATTCTAACCTATCTGAATTCTCTTCTAAAATTCTTTTCAATTTGCAAAAATTAGATTTTCTTACTTGGTTCATAATAAACTCAGAAACTTTTTCTTTATAAAAATTTATATTCTAGAAAATAGATTACTTATTTACCTTTTCAACAACTTTTGTTTTTGCTGTTTTCAAATCTTCTTGCTTTTTTGTTAAAGGGCCAACAACTTTTACAAGAAGTCCTGGCAATCCAGTTCCAATTGGAACAGGTTGATTCAAAATTATGTTCTCAATAACACTTGTTAATTTATCTTTGCTTCCTTTTATGGTTGCATTAACAAATTGTTTTACAGGTGTTTCAAAAGTTGCTCTTGCAAGAATTGAAGATTTTTGTGCAATAATTCCCATTCTTGTAACTCCTTTAATTTCTCCTGTGTTTGTCATAGCGTCGGCAACAAGTTCAAGATGTCGAATATCAATATCCAACCCTTGACTATTTAAAACATTTTGAATTTCGTCAATAATCAATTGTCGTGCAACTTCTACTCCAAAAACTTTTGCAACTTCATAAAAATCATTTGAAATAACTTTATCTTTTTGAATTTCTTTGGAATCAAGAATTTCTTTCAAATTTGTTCCAAGGGTAACGACAACAAAGTCTCTATCTTTTTTAACAATTAAAACTTGTTTTATTCCTTTGATTCCAGAAATAATAGTTTTCTTTAATTTTTCTTTTAACTTATAAATTTCTTTAAAATTATAATCAGTTGCATTAAGAATTAAAGAATCTTCTTTTTCTTTTATTTTAAATCCAAGATCATTTAACTTATCAACAATTTTTTTAATAGATGTGTGTGTTTGCTTTAATCCTTCTTTATCAATTTTTATTTCAATTTTTTTATCACTAAAATTCAAATTAATTTCAGAAGAAATTTCAGCCAAAGTTATTTCTTTTATTTTTTCAGCAAACACTTTTGCATTCTTCTCGTCGTTATGTTCTTTTTCTAGGTAAATATCCATTTTTGGAGAAGAAGGCGTTTTCCTTGCGTCGAAAATTTCAATTAATCTTGGTAATCCTTGCGTAACTTGCATTTCTGCAACACCTGCCATATGGAATGTTCGCAAAACCATTTGTGTTGAAGATTCTCCGAAAGATTGAGCAGCAATAATTCCAATTGCTTCACCAGGATCTATTTTTCCTTTAAGATGAAGTTTTGAAACATCTATATTGTCATCTCCATAAACAAATTGAATTATATTATTATTACTATCTCTAATTGTGTAGTCATATTCAACTCTTAAATCTTGTAAAGCATTTGCTAATCTTCGATACAAGTAACCTGATTTTGGAGTTCTTAATGCAGTATCCA
>JAHILJ010000072.1 GCA_018897135.1 Nanobdellota archaeon
AATTGCAAAAGGAGTCTTCATGGATTCAGGAATACCTCTTGCACGAATACATGAAATAGGGCATTGTGTTGAAAATATAATTATTCCAATCGGTGGGAAAGGAAAACTTACATGCCAGGATAATAAAGTAAATTTAGAATTTATTTAGAAACAACAAATTTTAAAAATTAAGTTCTCGTTTGTAATTTAGATAAAAATAAAGGCGTCAAACTCCCTCACTCTCTCGGCGTGGGCGTCCCATTACATTTTCTATAAAAACGCAATATTTAAATACTTTGTAATGGTAAGATATCTATGAGAATAATAACAAGAAATAAAGGAAATAAAAAATATTTCTATTTGCAGCATTCTTTAAGAAGAGGCAAGAAAGTTATCACAAAAGAAAAATATCTTGGAACAGAGGTTCCAGCTAATATAAATGAAATTATATCTACATTCAGAAAAGAAGTACAAAAGGATGGTAATAAAAAATTTGTGTTAATAAAGAGAAATTTTCAATCTGAATGGAAAAGGATTCCAGAAAGTGCAAGAGAAAAAGAACTTGAAGAAATTTCTATTGTTTTTACTTATAATACTAATGCTATTGAAGGTTCCACAATTACTTTGGAAGAAGCAAGAGAGATTATTCATGATAAGATCTCTCCAAATAAATCACTAAGAGACGTTAGGGAAACAGAAGCACATAGTAAAGTATTTCTACAGATGTTGAAGAAAAAAGAAAGAATAACAAAAGAACTATTGTTAGTTTGGCATAAAAATATATTTGGAGAGACAAAATCAGATATTGCTGGAAAATTTAGGGATTATCTTGTCAGAGTCGGCCCACATTTGGCTCCAGATTGGCAAGATGTTGAAAATCTCATGAAAGATTTTATAGAATTCATTAATAAAAGTAAAAAAATGAATCCTGTTGAATTAGCAGGAAGAGCGCATTATCAATTTGAGAAAATACATCCTTTTGGAGATGGAAATGGCAGAATTGGAAGACTTTTAATGAATTTTATTTTATGGTATAATGGATATCCCATGCTTATTATAGAATACAAAAAAAGGAAATCTTATTATAGAGCATTACAAAAAGATGAAGAAAATTTTGTTTCTTATTTCATAAGAAGATACTTAACAGCCCATAAGAAAAGATATTTAAAATAAGTATTCTACTCCCTCTATTCTTCCGGAGTGGGCTTTATTCAACAAAAGATATATAATTGTATGAATTCTAATAATATTATGAAAAATGATGGGTGTGTAATTTATATGACCACTAAAGGCGGGAGTACACAGGTTTATCAAAAAGATAGTAAAGGATGGACACAAAAAAGTTCAAAAGGAATAGTCAGAAGAATGACTGCTGAACAATTTTTATCTCATCTTTTGCCTGCACTCACCCCTAAATACAAAAATAAAGTCTGGGTTAGAGTTGAAAAAAGAAAATGAATAACTCTCCTACCCGCTCAGAGTTGGCGTAATAGGGTTTTGTGAATCCATCTATTCTATCTCGACAATCTTTAAAAACTCTACCAGCATCGGAGAATTAGGTAATTGCGGTTTAATATTAAACTAAAAATAATTGAGAAGCCTACTCCGATCCAGAATTGATTCGGCGTGGGCGTATGTAGGGAATAGAACACGACGCCTTATTTAAATTCAGATGAAAAAAATTCACTGGTCAGAATGGATGGGAATAATCCCTTTTCTTATTGTAATCTGTTTACTTATTTGGGGTTATCATATTACCTCTAATCCTGTAATTTTAAATCTTATCATTATCTCATTTTTATTATTAATCTATCTCTTAACTTATTCTTTTGGGCTTAAATTATTTGAATTTGGGGAATCAAACCTAAAAAATGACGTAGAGCTTTTAAAATTAGAAAAAGATAATCTTGCTCTTCTTTGGGCTTTTTCAAGTGGGATTGGGATTGCATTTTTAATTCCTGGGATGTCTATAATCTCTGAAAACCCTTTGATGGCTACAATGGGTTTAATTCTTTTATCTGTGGGAAATCTAATTTGGCAAACCTTTTATTACCCAAGGTACGCTTTTTTAGTTAGGAAAAGAGAAATAATTATTGATTTGAAAAAAGAAATTTTAGGGGAAATTGTTTCTGTTAAAGATGGAAGAACTGTTGCACACATTATAAAAAAGAATAAAGAAGAAAAAACGCAAAAAGTTAAGATTAACTCTAATCCCCATTTTGTAAAGGAAATTGATTATGCTAAAAAAGAACCTTAGAGAACTGATTTTGCACTTGGGCAAAAAGGAATAGAATCTCATGGCCATCTTGCTTTAAGTGGATCATCAGAATGGTATTATAGAAACGATGAAGGAAAAATTAACTTTCACTCTGTCTTAACCTTAACTTCAACTTTGGCTTTTTCTTTAGCAAGATTAACAGCTTGTTTTTGAGCTTCTCGTGCAGCTTTTCTTTCAGCTTTTTGTTCAGGGCTCATTGGTTTTTTACCATTTCTCATTTGTCTATACATTCCCTGCTTTTTATTTTTTTTAACTCGTCTTCTATTTCCCATAACAAATTTAGAAAAATTGACTATATATAGATTACGATTATTGCCAGCGTTTGTTTAATAAACTCTTTTTTCTTTAGTTTTTTATGGTAACAAAAAAGCAAATACGTTCGGCAAACAAATTGAAAAATGCTAAGAAACAGAAACCAAAATATCCTCTGTTATTGCAAAAAGTTCTCGACACTTCAGATATTATTTTGGAAATTCTTGACGCGCGGTTTGCAAAAGAAATGCAGAATAAAGAAGTTGAGCAATTTGTTAAAACTAAAAAAAAGAAAATAATTTATGTTTTAAATAAAGTAGACCTTACTCAAAAAAGAAACCAGAAACTGAACCCGCGAATTTTTGTTTCATGTAAAAATAGAAAAGGAATTAATGAATTAAGAAATAAAATTAAACAAGAAGCTGGAAAAATTAGGAAAACAGGCGAGTACGAACGTATTCAGGTGGGGGTTATTGGATATCCTAATACTGGAAAAAGCTCGTTGATAAATCTTTTAATTGGAAGAAGTTCTGCAAAAATTGGGGCAGAAGCAGGGTTTACAAAAGGAATCCAAAAGTTGAGATTGACTGAAAATATACAATTGTTGGATTCTCCAGGAGTTATTCCTGCTGGAGATTATTCTATGACAAATGAGAAAAAAATAGCATTGCATGCAAAAGTCGGAGGAAGGTCGCCGAATCAAATTAAAAATCCTGAAATCACATTGAATGAAATTATGAAAACAGAAAAGAAAAGTTTTGAAAAATTTTACAAAATAAAATTCAAAAATGCAGAAGATTTAATTGAAAAAATAGGAAGAAAAAAAAGTTTTCTGAAAAAAGGTGGTGAAGTTAATTCTGATCAATCTGCTCGTTTTATTTTGAAAGATTTGCAGTTGGGGAATGTTGAGATTTTATGAAAAATCAATGGTGTGTTTATATTCTTGAATGTCAAGATGGTTCATTTTATACAGGTGTGACAAATGACGTTGACGCACGAATGAAAGCACATGCAAGGGGGAAAGGGAGTAAGTATGTTTACAAAAAAGGTTTTAAGCAACTTCTCAAGGTAAAGCAATGCAAAGATAAGTCAGATGCATGCAAGTGTGAATATGCAATTAAGAAATTGCCAAGGGGAGAAAAGTTGGATTGGTTTGAGAATAATTAAAATTAAATATATTTTGCAAAAATTATTTCTTGAAAACAGAGATTAATGGTTTAATTGCTAAAACTAAAGCAATAACTAAAAACCAAACCCAGTGAGTGCTCATTGCCCAATTTGCAAACCCTTTCCAAACAGAAACTAAAAACAGAGTAGCAAATAAAACAGATAGTTTAGTTAAACCTATATCCCAAAAACTTAAATTTTTAAAATTCATTTTACCTCCTTTTATATTATTTAATATCTAATTATCTAGGAACACAGATATAAAAATGCTTTGATAATCTACTAAAATTATTCACAACAATAATTCTTAAAAACCCTTAGATTATTTTCTTTTATGATAAAATGGTTTGAAAAACACAATCGGACATCGTGGGAGATTTTTGTGCTAATTGGATTGTTTATTTTTTATATGTCTTCGTTGAGCTTTTCAGGAGTTGGAGATTCTACTTTAGGTAGTTATTCAATTATTTACCACATTGTTGTGTTTTTCTTTTTCTCATTGTTTTTGCAAATTTCATTACATAAGGGAAAAGAAGATTGGTTTTTGTTAATTGCAGGAATTTTTATTTCTCTTGCATATGGAGTTTCAGATGAAATTCATCAGCTTTTTGTTGCAGGAAGGCAATGTTCTTTACTTGATATTGTTTGGGATGGTGTTGGAATTGTTTTTTCTGCAATGATTTATTGGATTTCTCTTGAATTTAAAAAGCAAAAACTTTAAAAGTAATTTTTTGCTTTAAGTAAAATGACAGAAGAACAAAATCAGGAAGTTCA
>JAHILJ010000073.1 GCA_018897135.1 Nanobdellota archaeon
AATACCTTCGAGAATAGTTATTTTTGGTGTTTGTTGTTTATTTTCAAAAAGGTTTATGAGTGTAGGAAGAATTTCATTTAGCGTGTTCTTTTTTTCATCTAAAAATCCTTTAAATGTTGTTGGATTAATCGCTTCAAAATATTTTATATTATTTTTTAATTTATAGCTCACTAAACCTTTTCTTATAAGAATTGCAAGATTATCATAAATAGTTCTTCGATGAATGCTTGTTTCTTTAGCTAAATGAACTGCAGTAGCTTCACCAACTTGTAGAAGTGTTAAGTATAATTTTGATTCAGTACGGGTCAATCCTAAAGATTCTAATTTTTTATTTATATCCATTATTCTGGTCAATAGGATGTTGATTATTTAAACTTTTCTAATGGTGTGGAAAAATCCACACACATGTATTTAAATTATTTAATTTTAACTATTAAATGACATTAAAACAGAAAATCAAAATAATTAATCCAGATAGTCAAGACTATGTTAAAATTAGACCTTTTTTGATGAATAGTTTTGACATGGCAATTAATTTTGAAAAATTTTCTAAAAAAGGAAGTATTCGTGATTTACCAATTGAAGAAATTGTGAACATGGTTTATGTAAAATCTCAATTTAGACAACCAAAATTATACCGAGGAGACGCGTCATGTTATGAACTGCTCTTATTTAATGAATCTGAGTTAATACAAGGAAATTTAGTCAGTTTTAAGTTAATAGAAAGTCTTCCTGATAAAAAGGAAAAATTTAGAGAACTTAATTCATATGATATTGAAGAAGCAATTAGTAATCATGTTCTCTCCGGAAAAAATATAGATAAATTGTTAATGAAATTTGATTATGTATCGATGGATGAAGTTAAAAGTCTTTTTATTCCAATAACTAAATCAAATGACTTGTTTAAATTATCTGAGGAATATGTTAAAGATTATATTGTGGATAATTGGGCGTATTTTAGTTTTCGCTTTAATCATAATAGATCTTCTGACGCGAACATGGTTTCAGAAAATAATTATGTTAAAATTGGATTTGAACATGAAAAAACCAAACCATTATATACCTTGGCTCCTCAAAATAAAGAGCTTGCATGGATAGATATTCCAAAAAAGTACCTTTCTTTAGAGGGTCTTTGAGTTAAAAACTAGCGTCAAACTTAATATCTTATCAACTAATTAATAAATGTTTAACTCTTTCTTCCGATTGAACTTAACATAATTGAATTCAAACTTTAATTTATCTTCTATCCCAAATTAAAAAGAATTAATTTCAATTTGCGGGGCGTAGTAGATTTATCTTATCAAGCTTTGAATGTTTTCAATGGCGTCTGCAACGTTCGCTCCTTTCTTAGTCAACTTTATCAATTTTATTCGCCCCTTTTTCTCAAAGTCAACCAATTTCAATTCTTCTAATGTTTGCAGTATTTTTACTGCATGGCTGTAAGTGCAATCCACTTCTTTAGCCAAAATACTACCGTACCTCATCCGTGTGTTCTTTTTCAAAGAGACCAACATAAGTGCTGGCTTTCTCCTAAAAAAGATGTCAAAGTTGTCTTTCATTTGGATTTGTGTTGTTTAATATATACATTTCAGGAACCATGTTCCTTTTAAATGCTTTGTAATATATATGTTGGATTATATACTTTTAAACCTATCGTTTTATTCATTTTAGAATTACTACACCTTTTTAGGAACCATAAAATTATAAAATCTATTTTCTATGTTTTGATATGAATAAAAAAACAAAGATTCTTGCGGTGGGGGATTTGCACGGAGATACAGGGCTTGCTAAAAAACTTGCTGCAAAAGCGAAGAAAGAGAATGTTGATTTGATTATTCTCGCAGGTGATATGACATGGTTTGAGCAATCTGTGAAAAATTTAATCGGGCCTTTTGCAAAAACAAAAAAGCCGGTTTTAATGATACCTGGAAATCACGAATCTTTTGCGACAAATGATTTTCTTGTTGAAATGTATTCTCCAGAGGCAAAAAATCTGCATGGATATTCTTTTATTAAAGGTGACCTTGGAATTTTTGGGGCAGGCGGGACAACTCAGGTTGGGCCAACTTCTATTTTAAGTGAAAGACAAATGTTTTCTCTTTTGAAAAAAGGTTTTGAAAAAGTTAAAAATTCTCCTAAGAAAATTATGATAACGCACGAACATCCTGAAGGAAGCAAGTCTGCTTTTTCAGGTTATATTTCTGGGAGCAAAAGCATTGCAAAAGCAATTAAAGAATTTAAACCAGATTTGCATATTCATTCACATGTTCATGAAGCAGAAGGTTTTGAAGAAAAAATAGGAAAAACAAAAGTTGTGAATATTGGAAAGCACGGAAGAATTTTTGAGGTTTAAATTTAATAAAGCATAACTTTTGGTTCATAAAACATTCTTATTTTTTGATTTTTTAAATTTGTGTGAATGTTAGCTATTAATTTATCAGATAGATTAGATTTTTCTTTTTTGTGTAAACAAATTTCTATAATTGGATTTTCAAAATAATTAATATTTAGATTTTCTATTATTTTTTTAGAAATATTTTCCACGCCTTCATTTAATAATCCAAGGTTCATGTCTGAGGAGTTGAAGTTTCCACCATAATGTAAGGATTTTTTATAAGAAAATACTTTTCTAGAAGTTAAATTACATTCTGCCCAAATTCTTGGATTTTCAGAAGAATCTGTTTCATGAAAAAAAAGATTCAAATATTTTCCTTCAATTTTCATAAAAACCTAACTACTTTTTTCTTTATAAAAATATATGGTGTCTAAAATATATTCTAAAAACTTATAAATAGTATGGGTTCTATTTAATTTTATGAGAAAAAAACAAACAAAGACAAAAGAGCAGAAGTATGCTGAAGAATATTTTCCTGTTGATGAAGATGATTTGAAAAATACTACAGAGAAAATTGAAAAAAAAGTTATTGTTGATTCAAAACGAACTGTTGAGAAGTCATTTTCCAAACCTTTGAAACAAGATATTGAAACAGTTGAAAAAATTACTAAATCTAAAGGAAAACCTAAAAGAAAAGTTTCTAAAAAAGTTGTTTTGAAAAAACCTGTTTACAAACAACCTAAAATTTCTTTGAAAAAAAGCGGTTATGAATTAATTATTACTGAAAAACCCCAAGCTGCTGCAAAAATAGCAAAAGCATTGGGAAAAGTTGTTCAAAAAAATAATAATAAAGTTGCATATTATGAAGTAGATAGAAATGGAAAGAATTTGGTTGTAGCATGTGCTGTTGGGCATTTGTTCACCTTAAAACAAAAAGAATCTGGCCAAAAAATTCCTGTTTTTGATATTGAATGGATTCCAAATTATATTGTAAGAAAAAAAGATTTTACAAAGCGTTATTATGACACAATTTTAAAACTTGCAAAAAGCGCAGGAAGTTTGACAGTTGCAACAGATTATGATATTGAAGGAGAAGTTATTGGGTTTAATATTGTGAAATTTATTTGCGGGCAAAAAGATGCAAATCGAATGAAGTTTTCAACACTGACTGAAAAAGAATTAAATGATGCTTATGAAAATAAATCTAAAACAATAAATTGGTGTCAAGCAATTGCAGGAGAAACTCGTCATTATCTTGATTGGTTTTATGGAATTAATCTTTCGCGGGCATTGATGAATTCAATTCGGACGACGGGAA
This sequence comes from Nanobdellota archaeon, assembly GCA_018897135.1. Lineage (GTDB taxonomy): Archaea > Nanobdellota > Nanobdellia > Pacearchaeales > GW2011-AR1 > JAHILJ01. The sequence continues at coordinate 3,654 of JAHILJ010000073.1, forward strand.
AGTTTAGAATAATGTCTATTGGTCGAGTTCAAGGTCCTGCATTAAATTTAATTGTAAAAAAAGAAAAAGAAATTTTAGCATTTAAACCAGAACCTTATTTTCAAGTTTTTATTTCAATTGAAGATGGGGAAAATAAATTAGAACTAAAGCACACTAAAGATATTTTTGATAAATCAGATTTAAAGAAATTTGAAAATCTTAAAGGGAAAAATGCGCAAGTTGAAACAAAAAAAGTTTCTCAAAGCTTGCCACCGCAACCACCTTTTGATTTAACAACTTTGCAAACAGAAGCTTACAAGTTTTATGGAATTACTCCGTCGAGAACTTTGCAAATTGCTCAGTCGCTTTATCTTGCTGGTTTGATTTCTTATCCAAGAACTTCTTCTCAACAACTTCCTGATTCAATTGATTATAAAACTATTTTAAAAAAAGTTGCAGCCAAGTTTCAGGCTGAAAAATTAATTACAAAATCCAAGCCCATTCAAGGAAAGAAAACAGATCCTGCACATCCTTCAATTTACCCAACAGGGGTTTTCCAAATTTTATCTGGAGAAGATGAGAAAATTTATAATTTAATTGCAAAAAGATTTATTTCTCTTTTTTGTGATAATGCTGAAATTGAAAATAAAACTATTAATGCAAAAGTAGAGGAACTTTTGTTTAATGCAAAAGGTGTTGAAATTAAGAAAAAATCTTGGATGGAAATTTATCCTTCTAAATTAAAAGAAAATTTTGTTCCTGATTTTGATGGCGAGTTTGAAATTAAGGATTCTCGGATTGAGGAAAAAGAAACTCAACCCCCAAGGCGTTATTCTCCTGCGTCAATTGTTTCTCAACTTGAAAAGAAAAATCTTGGGACAAAAGCAACACGTGCGAGCATTTTGGAAACTCTTTATGATCGGGGCTATGTTAAAGATACAAGTATTAAGGCAACTCCCTTGGGAATTTCTTTAATCGAGACCTTGGAAAAACATTCTCCAATTATAATTGATGAAAAACTGACAAAGAATTTTGAGACGCAAATGGATTCTATTCAAACTGCAAAAAAAGATTTTCTTGAAAAAGAAGAAAAGATAATTGAAAAAGCTAAAAAAGCAATAACTGAAATTTCTAATCAATTTGAGAAACACGAAGTTGAAATTGGGAAAGAGCTTTTGCAGGCAAATGTTAAATTAAGAGAAGAACAGCGAAAGGAAAATAGTTTGAATGTTTGTCCTGTTTGTAACAAAGGAAATCTTGGGGTTACATATTCAAAGAAAAATAGGAAATATTTTGTTGCGTGCGATGCTTATCCAGATTGTAAAACGACTTACAATCTTCCTCCAAATGGAATGATTAAGAAAACAGAAAAAGTTTGTGAAGAATGCGGTTTTCCAATGTTAATGCGTTTAGCAAAAGGAAAACGTCCTTGGGAATTTTGTTTTAATCCAAAATGTGCAAAGAACAAGGAACGACTTGAAGAATATCGGAAGAAGAAAGAGGAAGAGGGGGGAGGGGAATGAATAATGGTTGAGAAGTTTTATAAATTATAAAAGATAATAAATAATATGAAGAAGGACACAAAAGAAAAAGTAAAAGAATTGGTTAGGAATGTGATTTTGTCGAAGATTGATAAGTACAGTGCTGAGACAGAATACAAGCCGTTTTTTCAGGCAATTTTTACAAAGGAGCAGATTTTGACCCATACTATTGTTCATTCGTTTTATACTAGTTTTGGAATGTCAATTTATGAACAATTGGTGAAAATTCTTGCAGAAGGCGTGGGATATGAAGCGTATACTCAATATGACTTGCTTGGCGAGATTGATGAAAAGACTGAGGGTGTAATTAGTAAAATTGATTTGGAACTGCGGGCAGGAAAAAGAAAACCTGATATGAAAAAAGAATTTGAGGAGATAAAAAATTCAATTCAGAAAGGCAAGATAATGAATGACCCTGACAAAAGAGTTGATGTTTTTATTAAAAAACCCGACGGGACAGAGATTTATTTTGATATAACTTCTGTTAAGCCGAACATGAAAGAATTTGTTGCGCTGAAAAAGAAATTATTAAGATGGATTGGTTTGAGATTGAGTGTTGAGAAAAATGCAAAAGTTTTAACTGCAATAGGTTTGCCGTATAATCCTTATCATCCTAAGCCTTATGCTAGATGGACAAAAGGAAATATGTATGACGAGAACCAATTAATGGTTGGTCAGGATTTTTGGAACTTCGTTGCTGGGGAGGATGTTTATGATGAGTTTATTGAAATCTTCAAAGAGGTTGGCGAGGAATTAAGGGAGAAAGTTAGAAGTATGAATTAAAGGAGAATATTAAGGAAGTTGCTAAGGAGAAGATTGGGGTTTAATTTTTATAAAGATTCTATTTTAGAAATAATTTCTCTATCGATATTTATTAATGGATTTTGTATAAAAGCAGATTTTTTTAAGGAATCATAATAAATTAATACTCCTAAAATTTCTTCTTCACTTTTATCTTTAAAACATCCTTGAATTATATCTGTTAATTCATCAAGATTTTGCTGATAACAAATATTTGATTTGTCCCAGTAGTTCATAAAAATAAAATCTTCAAAATTAAAGGCAATAATCCCATTTTTTCTACCTCTTAATTGCCCATCTTTAATCTTTTGATTAATTCTTCTTTTAATTTGTTTAATTAAAGATTCTTTTCTTGATGATTCTGAATTAGATGGCCATAAACACTGAGAATGAATTGTTACCTTTTTGGATTTTGAATCCATAAACCAAAAATATGCAAAACAACTATTTATTATCTCTTTTATTTTTGTGTTTTGTAAAAAATTTAAACCTTCTTTAGTCTTTGATAAGGATAATACTCCTTCTCCGAATTCACCATAGTAAGGCATATAATTTAATACCTCAGACAAATATTTTTCTGGATTTCCTAGATTTTTATCAGGTAATGTGCAAGATTTATTTCTATTTGTAAAAATTAATGGTTTTGAATTAGTTAAATCTATGCTTAAAAATAAAAGTATTCTTGATTCTTGTAACGATTGTGAAAAAGATAAATAAATATTATCTTATAATATATAATT
>JAHILJ010000008.1 GCA_018897135.1 Nanobdellota archaeon
AGAATTTCTCCTTTTCCAATTTGCAAATCATCTGTTTCAATATCATATGCTAAAACCTTTGGCTTGAATTTTTTATCTCCAAATTTTTCAAAAGAATTTTTAGGTGATACAAAAAAGGATTTCAAGATTCAGCATTCTTCAAAACTTGCGGAAAAAAATTGGAAAGATTATTTTGAATATAATTTGCATGATTCTGTTTTGACTTTACAACTTTTTGAAAAGTTTTGGCCAGATCTTTTAGAATTTACAAAGATTATTCAAGAGCCAATTTTTGATATTTCTAGGAATGGTTTGTCAAAACAAGTTGAATCTTACTTGTTGCATAATTTAGATAAGTTTGATGAAATTCCTGAGCGAAGGCCGAGTTATAACGAGATTTCTGAAAGAAGAAATTCTAAATCTGTTGAAGGGGCTTTTGTTTTTGAACCAATTCCTGGAATTTATGAAAAAATTGCAATGTTTGATTTTAGTTCAATGCATACGAGCATAATTATTTCAATGAATATTTCAAAAGCAACTCTTTTAGAAAAAAAATCAAAAGATTCTTATGAATCTCCTGAACTTGATTTTAATGATAGCAAAACAAAATTTTATTTTTCAAAGCAGGAGAACTTTTTTCCAACCCTTTTGAAAGAAATTTTAGAAAAAAGAAAATATTTTAAAAAAGAATATAAAAAAAACCCTAACTTAATTACAAAAGCTAGAAGTAATGCATTTAAAGTTTTATCAGCGTCGGTTCATGGTTATATTGGTTTTTTTGGGGCAAGGTATTATTCTTTAGAATCTTCTGCTTCGATTTTAGCTTTTGTTAGAAAGTATAATAAAGAAATAATTGAAAAAGTTAAGAAAGAAGGTTATGAAGTTATTTATGGTGATACAGATAGTATTGCTTTTTTAATTGGTGATAAAAAAGAATCTGATGTTAAAGAACTTTTAAAAAAATTAAATTCAGAACTTCCCGGTGTTATGGAACTTGAGCTTGAAGGTTTTTTCAAAAGAGGAATTTGGGTTACAAAGCGAACAGGGAATTTAGGTGCAAAAAAGAAATATGCTTTATTAGATCAGAACAATAAATTGAAAATACGTGGGTTTGAAACTGTTCGAAGAGATTGGTGTAAGTTGTCAAGACAATTACAAAACAAAATTATTAATCAAATTTTAAAAGATGGGAATGAAAAAAAATCTTTAGAATATTTAAAAGAAATTGTTAAAAAAATTAAGAATAGAGAAATAAATTTAAATGATTTAATTATAAGGACGCAGTTGAAAAAACCTATTTCAGAATACAAGTCAATTTCCCCGCATGTTGTTGCGGCGCAAAAAATGAAAGAACAAGAAATCCCAATTGAAATGGGAAGTTTAATTGAATATTATATTGCAGAAACAGCAAGTAAAAAAAAGTTAGTTAGAGAAAAAGTAAAACTTCCACATGAAAAGGGCGAGTACAATATAGAATATTATTTAGAACACCAAATTCTTCCTTCTATTGAAAATATTTTTCAGGTTTTTGGAGTTAATGTAAAAGAAATTATTGAAGGTAAACGGCAGATGAATTTAGGGGAGTTTTAGGATTTTTTATAATATAAACCCCTTTCTCTTAATTTAATGGCATTAAAAAATTCCAAAACCAAAAGTTTAAAAATAAGACATCCTTACTTTCTTACATGGAAATCGCAAGAATAAGTTCAAAAGGGCAAATAGTAATTCCTCTTAGAATTAGAAATGAAATGGGAATTAACCAAGGTTCTGTAATGGCAATAGAAAAAATAAATGATGTGATGGTTATTAAAAAAATGAACACAGATTTATTAGAACAATTTAAAAAAAGTTTAGAAGATTTGAAAATGGGAAAAATAAAAAGAGTAGCTTAATTATCAATTAATTTTTTAGCATGCTTTGAAAATTCTGGGAAAAGTTTAATTATTTCATTAATTGTTTTTTGTTGAGTTTTCTTCCCCCCAAATGCAACAACTAAAACACAAGATAATTTTTCGTAGATAAGATAATATATTCTTTTTTCTTTTAATCTTTTTTCTCTAAAAAATTTGTACTTTATTTGATTGCCAACATAAGGGTTTTCTTTAAGTTGATTAAAAATTCTTTTTATCTTAAATTTGTCTGAATTTGAAAGTCCAGAAGTTTCGGTTCCAAAATTTTCTGTTGCATAAACTGAATAAAACATAAATAAAAAATAGCAAAATATCTTTATAAAATTAATCTTCTAAATTATATAATCTCCAAACTCTTAAATATTCTATTTAATTAATTAATTCATGAAAACAAAGAAAATACCAGAAATGAAACCTGCTTTTTTAGAAAGAATGAAATTGCTTTTGCCAGATGAAAAGGATTTGCAAAGTTATTTAGATATTTTGAAAGTTAAGCCTGTGAAATCTTTTCGTTGTAATACTTTAAAAATTTCTCCTGAAAATTTGAAAAAGAGGTTGGAGGCGAAGAGATGGAAGATTTTTCAGCCATGGGAAAATTATCCTGAGGTTATGATTGTTGAGGGAAAATACGTTCGCTCTTGTGCACAAATCGATAAACTCGCAACTGACTCTGTCAAGTCGCTCGTTGAGATTAATAATACTACTAATAAAAAATCTTTAAAAGAAGAATTACCTTTTAATAAAGTTCTTGTGAAAAAATCTGACAGCGTCGATTTTGAAGTAAATCAATTGCGAGCTAAAGGCGAGCAAATATTACAAGATTTAGAACCAGGAGAATTCGGGCGTTCTCTTGAGCATCTTTTAGGATATTATTATATTCAAGAACTTGCAAGTATGTTGCCAATTGTTGCTTTGAAACCAAATGAAGATGAAATCTTTTTGGATTTATGTGCTGCTCCTGGAAGTAAGACAACGCAAGTTGTTGCTGAAATGAAGAACACTGGGAATGTTTTTGCAAATGAAGTTTCTTTAGGAAGGTTGAGAATTTTAGCTTCAAATTTGGAAAGGTGCGGGACAACAAATACACTTATTACAAAAAAGGACGGAATTATTTTGTGTAAAAGATTTAAAGAACTTGGGATTTTTCCAGATAAAATTCTTGTCGATGCTCCTTGTTCTGGTGAAGGAACTTTACGAAGTTCGTACCAAACTTATTTAATGTGGAATGAGAAAACAATTAAGCGACTTTCGAAAATTCAGAAAAAGCTTGTTGAATCTGCAATTGAAATTTTGAAATCTGGCGGAGAAATGATTTATTCAACTTGCACTCATGCTCCTGAAGAAAATGAAGAAGTTGTTAATTGGGTTTTAGAAAATTTTCCTGAAATGAAATTGGAAAATATTGAACTTCCAATTAAAACTCGACCTGGTTTGACAAAATGGCAAGACAAAGAATTTTCATCTGAATTAAAAAAATGCGCAAGAGTTTATCCTCATGACAATGATACAGAGGGTTTTTTTGTTGCTAAGCTTAAAAAATGCCAATAAAAGTTTTTAATAAAAAAGAAAAAGAAAAAATTTTGAAATCTCTTAACGAGCAGTTTGGGATTGAGGAAATTCCTGGGCTTGTTTTACAAAGAGGAGAAGGAAGATTGTTTTTATTTCAAGGAGATTTTAATACAGGTCAATTTTTTGAATTTGAAAAAAAGCTTTGGTTAGAAAGAGCAGGTGTTTATTTTGGGAAAATTGAAAAAGACGGAATTCGGTTGAGCATTGAAGGAAGCCAGATTTTGAAAGATCAAATCACAAAAAATATTTTTGAATTAGATGAAGAGCAAGCTGAAAAATGGATGTGTGGTCAAGAACTTTTAATTAAAGTTGGGCAAAAAGGTTTTATTATTATGAAATGTGGCGAAGATTTTCTTGGGACAGGAAAAGCATCTGAAGAAAAGATTGGGAATTATATTCCGAAAAACAGAAGATTAAAAAGTCGGGATGTTGTTAGGTGAAATTATTTAATATTCATCGCCCGGCATTAAGAATCCTTGTTTATATTCTGGCTTAAAACCTTCTTTCCATTTTATCTCATCTCCAACATCATATTTAGTATCCATTCGTATAGCTGCATCTTCTTCATAATAGAAGTTATATTTTTTTCCATCGTTTAATTCAATAGCTATATAATAATGTCCGTGAGAAGTTGAGCCTTCAAGAAGAGCTGAAGTAAAGGTTTCCCTAAAATTTTCTTTAACAACAATTCCTTTTAATTGCTTAGCATTTCTATATGCTGGATCTGAACAAAATTTTTTCATAAGAGGGAAACCTATTAAGGCAGATGTTGCTAAAGCAATACCCATAAAGGGTAAAAAATTAGCAGAAATATTTTCCGCAATTTCTTTTAACGAAGATTTTTTCTTGATTGTATTTATCTTAGAATTTTCTGTCATTTTAATTATTTAATTTAAACTTAAAAAAGGAAACCCTTGCTTTTTTATTGAATTATTTTTAATTAATTCTTCTAAAGGTGTTGTGTCAA
>JAHILJ010000074.1 GCA_018897135.1 Nanobdellota archaeon
AACTCCAGCTTTTATTCAAGATTGGAAAAATTTTGGGATTTGCTGTGATTATGATTTTTCTTATTCAACAATTGATAACAATTCTCAAAAAATTTCACAAAAATCTTTTTTAGATTTGTATAAAAAAGGAGAAGTTTACAAAAAAGAATTTCCAGTTCTTTGGTGTCCTGAATGCCAAACCTCAATTGCACAAGCAGAACTTGAAGATAAAGAATTAGATTCCCTTTTTTCAACATTAAAATTCAAATGCGAACACCAAGACCTTTTAATTGCAACAACCCGACCTGAACTTCTTCCAGCTTGCGTTGCTATTTTCATAAATCCAGAAGACAAGAAAAATAAAAAATTTGTGGGTAAAAAAGCAAAAGTTCCTTTGTTCAATTTTGAAGTTCCAATAATTGCAGACAAATCAGCAGAACTTGGGAAAGGAACAGGCATGATGATGGTTTGCTCATACGGAGACAAATTTGATGTTGATGCAATCACAAGGCACAAATTAAAGCCAAAAATAATTTTTAACAAAAACGGAACTCTAAAAATAAAAGAATATCAAGGATTAAAAATAAAACAGGCAAGAAAACAAATTTTAGAAGATTTAAAAAAAGATAATTTAATTGCCGAACAAAAGCCAATAAAACATCCTGTAAATGTTCATGACAAATGCGGAATTGAAATTGAATTTATTCCAGATGAACAATGGTTTATAAAAATTTTGGACAAAAAAAAGCAACTTGTTAAACAAGGAAAGAAAATTAAATGGTATCCTGAACATATGTTCAAACGTTATAAAAATTGGGTCGAAGGTTTAGAATGGGATTGGAATATTTCAAGAGACAGACATTTTGGAATTCCTATTCCAGTTTGGTTTTGTAAAAAATGTGGAGAAATTATTTTGCCAAAAGACTCAGAACTTCCAGTAAATCCAATTGAAATTAAAAAAACCTGCCCAAAATGTAAAAGCCAAGCAATTCCAGAAACAAAAGTTTTAGACACTTGGGCAACATCTTCCTTAACACCACAAATTGCAGATTCTCTAACTGGAAACAAAATAAAACTTCCTTTTTCTTTAAGACCTCAAGCACACGACATAATTCGAACATGGGCTTTTTACACAATTGTTAAATCATATTTACATGAAAAAGAAATTCCTTGGAAAGAAATTATTGTTTCTGGTTTTGTAAAATTACAAGGAGAAAAAATGTCAAAATCAAAAGGTAATGTTATTGAACCCCAAATAGTAATGGAAAAATTCGGAGCAGACGCCTTGCGATTCTGGGCAGCAAGTTCAAAACTTGGGGAAGATTTGGATTATCAAGAAAAAGATTTAGTTGCTGGAAAAAGATTCATAACAAAGCTACAAAATGCATCAAAATTTGTTTTTATGAATCTAAAAGATTGGGACGGGAAAAAACCCGATAAATTAAAACCTTTAGACGAACTATTTTTAACTGAACTTAATTGCTCAATTCAAAAATGCACAAAAAGCTTTGAAGATTATGAATATTCAAAAGCAAAACAAGAAATAGAACAATTTTTTTGGAGCAACTTTTGCGATAATTATCTTGAGATTATAAAAAAAAGAGTTTACCAAGGAGAAAATCAAGAAAAAAAGTCAGCACAATTTACACTTTACAAATCTTTATTAACAATCATTAAATTAATCGCGCCAATTATGCCATTTATAACAGAAGAAATTTACCAAAATTATTTTAAAAAATTCGAAAAAGAAACATCTATTCATACTTGTGAATGGCCAAAAGCAGAAATAGTTCAAAAAGATTTAAATGCACTTCCAGCATACATTTTATTAAAAAATATTCTTGGGCAAATTCGACAAGAAAAAACAAAAGCCCAAAAACCAATGAATGCCGAATGTATTGTAAGTTTAGAAAAAAAAGTTTATGAACAATTAAAAGAAATGTCGAACGATTTAAAGAATGTTACAAATGCCAAAGAAATTCAAATAGGTAAATTTGAGGTTGAGTTCTTATGACAATCTTAACAAAATATGAAATAGAAGATCTTCTTGAAGAACTTGAAAAACACAAAGGCAGGCACACAGAATTAATCACAGTTTACATTCCAGCAGGATATGATGTAAACTCTGTTCAACGACAACTTGAAGCTGAAAAATCAACAGCAAAAAACATTAAATCAACTTCAACGCGAAAAAATGTCACAGATGCTCTTGAAAAAATTGTCCGGCATTTGAAAACTTTTAAAAAAACACCTGAAAACGGAATGGCTATTTTTTGCGGGAACGTTTCTAAAACAGAAGGCCAAAGCGATTTACAATTATGGGAAGCAGAACCTCCTATGCCTTTGAAAATAAGATTATACAGATGTGATAAAGAATTTGTTTTAGATTCTCTCAAAACAATGCTCGAAGTTTCAGAAGTTTTCGGTTTATTAGTAATGGACAGAAAAGAAGCTACAATTGGTTTACTTGAAGGAAAAAGAATAGATATTTTGCAAAAAATGACTTCTGGTGTTCCAAGCAAAGTTCGTGCAGGAGGTCAAAGTTCACAAAGATTTCACAGAATCACAGAAGGCCTAACAAGAGATTTTTACAAAAGAATTGCAGGAGAAATGAAAAAAATATTTTTTGAAATGCCAAAATTAAAAGGAATTATAATCGGCGGACCAATTCCAACAAAGGACGAATTTATAGATAATGAATATTTAACAGACCAATTAAGAAAAAAAATAATTGGAAGAATAGATATTGGAGGAAGCGACGAATCAGGAATAAAAGAATTAGTAACAAAATCACAAGACATTTTAGCTGAACAAGAAATAATTTATGAAAAAAATATTTTAAAAAAACTTTTTGAAAGTTTAGGAGAAAATCCAGATAAATCTGCACTTGGAAAAGAAAAAGTTGAAAAAGCACTGAAATACGGGGCAGTAGAAATTTTGTTCTTATCAAAAAAAATTGAAAAAGAAATTTCAAAACCATTAAAAGAACTTGCAAAAAACACCAGCTCGCAAATTGAAATAATTTCTACTGAAACAGAAGAAGGCGAACAATTTTTTAATCTCAGTGGAATTGCTGCTATTTTGAGGTTTGGGGTTTAAAATTTGGGCATACAATCAAATAAAACAACTGCATTATCACTATAATCTTTTTCTATATTGTAAACCTTAACAAGAGTGCATTCATTCAATAAAAATTCCCTGTTAATAATTTGTTCAGTAGAAATTATTTCTTGATTAGAATCTATCAAAACTTTTAAAATCACAAATTTAACTTTTCCTTTTAATAAATTAGTTCTTTCATCTATATTATATAACCCAGTTAAAAATGTTTTTTCATTTGTATCTATATAATT
>JAHILJ010000009.1 GCA_018897135.1 Nanobdellota archaeon
ATTTAAATTGACAATTTATCAAATTTTTAATCCCCTTAATTAATTTAGGATTTATTTCTTTTCCTAAATAGTGGTCAAACCAAGATTTATAATCCAAATAATCATTTTTGTCTGGATTTTTTATTTTTGTTTTCCCAAAACTTTAGTCCCAATTTCCAGGAACAAAAAATATTGGTTTTCCAAAAGAATCTAAATATTTCAAAATTTCATTTCCTTTTTTTAAAGAATGACCTTTCATTTTTTTAAATTCTTTTTTCCCAATCTTTTTAATAAGAAATTCTTCGTATGTTATTTCTTCTTCAGAATTTTTTATATGCTTAAACCACTGACGAATATAAGGAGAAATTTCCCTGTCATCACAAACATCTCCAATTTGAACTATGCAATCAAAATCTTTAAATTGAATAACAGGCTTTCTTCCATGTAAATCCCCAACAGCCAATATTTTCATCTCCATACAAAGAACCCCTCCCTTAAAACTCTTACGGACTAATCCGTGTCGGCGTCCGAGGAAAAGGAATCGCGTCCCGAATTGTGTCTAATCCACAAACCCATGCAACAAATCTTTCAACACCTAATCCAAAACCAGCATGAGGAACAGCACCATATCGTCGGGAATCCAAATACCAATTTGAAACACCTAAATCAATTTTTGCTTTTTTTAATCTTTCAACAATTTTATTTAAATTTGGCTCTCTCTGTGAACCATCAACCATTTCCCCAACACCAGGTGCAAGTAAATTAAAATTTGTTCCTGTTCCAAGATTTTTCAAATCTTCACCATGATAAAACTTCAAAAGTTCTAAAGGATAATTTGTAACAAAAACAAAATTATTCCCGTAATATTTTGCAAGCCCTCTTTCTTCTGCAGAACCAAAATCATCGCCATATTTTATTTTGTGATTTTTTTTCTTAAGAGTTTCAATTGCTTCTTTGTAAGTTATTCTTTTGAAAGGTGTTTTAACTTTTTTCAAAAAGTCAATATCTGCTTCTAAAATTTCCAGTTCTTTTAAATTATCTTTTAAAACTTTTTTAATTGTATATTCAACGCATTCTTCAGCAACTTTCATATCCTCTTCCAAATTCATCCACGCACCTTCAACTTCAAAATGCCAGAACTCTGTCACATGCCAAGGTGTTTTTGATTTTTCAGCCCGAAAACTCGGCGCCATTGCATATGCTTTTTCAACAGCATTAATAATATTCTCTGCATAAAACTGCCACGACTGAGTCAAGTAAGCTTTTTTTCCAAAATATTTTACTTCAAAAGTTTCAGAACCGCCCTCGCTTGTTGCATTGCTCAAGGAAGGTGCTTCAACTTCAACAAAACCTAATTTTCTTATGTATTCATGCAAAGCAAACATAATTGTGCTTCGAACTTTCAAGGCAGCTGTCATTTTTCGCGAACGCAACCATAAATGCCGTCGGTCACCTAAAAGTTCTTCATTAATATCTTTGTTAATTGGAAAATCTTCTGCAAAAGCAACAATATTTATTTTAGCTGCATCAATTTCAAACCCTGTTGGCGCACGCGAATCTTTTTTTATCACGCCTTCAATTTCGATAGAACTTTCCACAAGCAAACTATCAATTTCTTTCCATTGCATTTCAAATTTTTCTCTTTTCAAAACACATTGAATAATATCAGAGCCATCTCGCAAAACAATAAACTTAAACTTGTTTGAACCTCGCTCACGATAAATCCATCCTCTCACAGCTACATTACCCTTTCCTTTTTTCATTGCTTCTGATATTGAAGTGAATTTCATTTTATTAATTATTATTTCAAGTTTAAAATTCTTTTTAATTTAAAAAAAAGATTTTTTGTAAAAACAATTACTTTTTCTGCATATTCTTTATCCAAAATTGTCCCATAGTACAACATCCCATTTCTAAAAAATCTTATTTTATCTGCAAATTGTACATCTTCTTCATTAAATCCTAAAACTTTCATGTAAGAAATTTCTGCTTCATGAGCACCAAACCCAGAAGAAATATATCCTTCAAGAAACATTTTTGCTCTTATTAATCCCATAAACATATCATAACTATTTTTTACAAAGTTGTTTGCGTTCTTTTCAGAAACCCCAATTTTATCAAACATTTCTAAAAGAAAAGAATAATTTTGTTCTGCTTCCTTAATCAAAAAATCTGCTCTTGCTTTATTAGGATTTTGCTTTCTAACAATCTTTTGATTAATAAAATATTGAAAATCTTTCATAGATTAATTCTCCCTAAAAGAACAATTCCATTAAAAATATTACTCTTTAAATTTTTGTGAATTTTTTCAAAACTTTCATAAAAGTTAATTCTTATTTCTTTTTCAAAAACTTTTTCAAATTTCTCTATCTTAATTATTTTCTCTTTCCTTCCAACAATCGCAATATCAATGTCAGAATTGTAAACATCTTCTCCATAAGCATAACTCCCAAACAAAATAACCACGGCTCCTGCAAATTCTTTTTCAATAAAATCAACAAAACCAGATTCATAAAGTAATTTCAAATTGTCGACTCTTTTCAATTGTTGAATCTTGAGATTATCTTCTTTTAATTGAATAGAAAGTCTTTTAGAATCATTATCTTTTTTAACTTGAATAAAATTATTTTTTTCCAAAAATGGCAAGGATTTAGAAACAGCTGTTTGAGAAACTTTTAAATTTTTTGCAATAGCTAAAGAATTCAATGATTTCCCTGTTTGAATAAAGAATAACCTTAAAATTCTCTGCTGAAGATTAGTTAACTTAAGTTCCAACATTCCAACCATAGTTTATACATATAAACTAAAGTTTATAAATTTTTGGTTTAAGAAATATCTCCTTTTTCAATTAAAAATTTTATATTTGGTGCAACATTATAAGTTCCAGATTTAATTTCTATAATGTCCAACCACTTTACTTCTTTAATGGGCTCAATAGGTTTAATTTCTTTTGGATTTTTTAATTTTGCAAGATAATGAATAAGAACAATGCACATTTTTTCGCTTGTTTGTGGATTTTTCCAAAGAATCATAGGATGAAGTGGTTTTATTATTTCAACATCTCCATTAATTTCCTCTCTTGTTTCTCTTAAACAAGCTGTTTCTAAATCTTCAACATCTTCTTCAATTGTTCCTCCAGGAAGTTTATAAAAATTATCTTTATTGTCTTTGTTTACCAACAACTTTCCATCTTCAATAATCACAGGACCTGAAGCAATTATGTATTTCATGGCGTCAACCTCCGTCTATCTCTCGGAAATAAAGTTGCTTCGCGAATATTGTCTAAACCACAAACAGCGTATGTCAATCTTTCAAGACCAATACTCCAACCAGAATGCATTGGCGCACCATATCTAAAAGCATCAACATACCATTTAAATTCTTCTGGTTTAAGTTTTTTAGATTTCAATTGCTTAATCAAAATTTCAGGAACATGAACTCTCTGACCACCTGAAGAAATTTCAACTCCGCCATAAAGTGCATCAAAACCACCAGAAACACTCCCTTCTTTTGGCCAAATATAAAACGGCTTTATTTCAACAGGCCATTCATATGTAAAAACAATTGAATTCGGAAAAAGCGCGCAAAGTTTTTTCTCAGCTTCTGGTTCAAAATCATCGCCAATCTTCAACTTAAAACCATGTTTATTCAAAACATCGATAGCTTCTGCATATGTCAAATATTTAGCAAAAGGAACTTTCAAATTCAATTTTAAAATTTCAATTTCTTTTTTACAGTTTTCCAAAATCTGTTTAACAATAAATTGAACAACTTGTTCTAAATATTTCATAATTTCTAAATCATTCACAAAAGCAACTTCAATATCCATTTGCCGAATTTCATTTATATGTTTTGAAGTGTCGTGCTTTTCAGCCCGCCAAACCGTGCTTGTTGAAAAAACTTTTTCTAAAGAAATTGCCATCAGCTGTTTGTACAATTGAGGCGACTGAGCAAGATAAGCTTTTTTATCAAAATAGTTTATTTCAAATAAATCTGTTCCCCCTTCTGTTGAACAACCAATAATTCCAGGAGGTTGAATTTCCATAAACTTTTCTTTGTAAAAAAATTCCCGAAAAGAGTTTACAATTGTTGATTGAATTTTAAAAATTGCCTGAACTCTTGGTTTTCGCACATCTAACGAACGATAATCTAACCGCGTCGGCAATTCTGATTTCACGGTTTTTTCATTAACCTGAATTGGAAGTTTTTCAGCACGATTTAAAATTTCTAATTTCTCAACTTCAACTTCAATATCTTTTCTAACAAATTCTGCTTTAACATTTGCTTTCTTAACTTTACCTTCAATTTCAACAACAGATTCTAAACCTAAATTTGAAATCTGCCCAACAAGAATTTTATCTTTTACAACAGCTTGAACAAAACCAGAACAATCTCGCAAGATAAGAAACTTCAAATTTGACAAACCCCGAACTTCATAAATCCAACCCTTTAACAAAACTTTCTCACCTTCTTTTATTTCTGAAATATATTTTCTTTGCATGAATAATTAAAAGAAATGGGATTTAATAAGATTTTGGGTTTGGGAAAAGTTCTGTATAGTTCACGACATATGTCCCCCCTTATTTTACACTTAAATTTAGTTCACTTTGTTCACAATTAATAAATTTTGCCAAACTTCGTCAAGCCAAAATTTTAAAGAAAATAGTTAAGATAATTTAGAATTTTACATATTAGCAAGTTTATCTACGGAAAAATCTGCCAAAGGCGATTTTGGAGTTATATTAATTTGAGCAACTTGTTGTGAACTAATTTTAGGTTTACCTTTAGGATATATGTCTGTGGATAACACACCTTTTTGGTTTATACTTGAAAACAACTTCTATAACTTCATAACTTGTTTGCTTAGAGCTTTCAAAAAACTTTGTAACCAAGCTTCCTAATTGGATTTTTGCTAGAGGGTCATCTAAAAATTCTTTTGACGCATAAATCAAATAGTCATTTTTCCTTCCAGAATGAACCATATCTGCAATCTCTTGTTCTAATTCTTTATTGTGTAAAACAACCTTCACTTCTAAAAGATTTTCTTTTCCCATCTCTTTTCAACAATCCCCCCATTTAAAAACCTTTCGTCATGTTACTTTTTAAGAATTAATACACTACCCCAAAAGCTTCCTAATAATTTCAACAGCTTCCTTACCGCCAATCTTTCCTTTGAATTCTTTCATAAGCAAACCCATATAAGCTTTTTCAGAAAGTCCTGGTTTTTCTTTAATCAATGCCTGCACTTTTTCTTCAACCACATTTGAATCAACTTGTTCAAACTCAATTCCCTCGCCTTTAACAATTTTTTCTAAAGCAAGTTTAATTTGATCCTCTGAAATTTTCTTTTTTCCCAACTTGTACAAAACATCTGAAAAACCATCTTCAAGTTTTGCCTCAACTTCATCCAAATCAATTTCCAAATGTTTAGAAATTTCCTTTGGATAAATCAAAATAATTTTTGCAATAAGTTTTGGATTATTAACCAAATTCAAAAGTTCTTTAAACAATTCCAATTTATTCTGTTTAAATAATAATTTAATCATTTCTTGATCAAGTCCTTCTCGTTTCAAATCTTCTTCAATATCTTTCTGCAACTTCGGCAAAGTTTTTTTAGCAGAATTAATAAAATCTCTTGAAATATAAAGCAAAGGCAAATCTGTTTCAGGATACATACGAGATGAACCTGGCAACGGACGCATAAATTTTGTTGAACCATCTTTTTGCGCATTCCGAACTTCCATTTCAGTTTGCTTTCCAGAATATGACAATTGTTTTTGACGCAAAACTTCACCTTCAATAACTTTCACAAAAATATCCATGTCCTGCATTCCTTTAATTTCAACCCGGTTTTCATTTCTAATTGAAACATTAACATCTTGCCTAATTGTTCCAATTCCTCGTCGAACCTGACAACTTCGCAAAAGATTTCCAATCTGCAATGCAACTGATTTTGCTTGTTTAGGCTTTTTAATATCAGGTGCAGTAACAATTTCAACCAATGGAATTCCCAACCTATCTAATTTATAAATTTCTTTTTTATCTGTTCGCTCAACAATCCTCGCAGCATCTTCTTCAAGATAAATCGACTCAATACCAACTTTTCCAAATTCTGTTTCAATAAAACCGTTTCGCGCAATTAAAACAGTTCTCTGAAAACCAGACGTGTTCGAACCATCAATAACAGTTTTTCTCATGATTTGTGTAATCGGAATAATTTCACAGTTCAACAAAAAAGAAATATGCAAAGCAATTTTCAAAGCATGCTTGTTAATTTCATGGGGCGGTTCTTCATCAAGTTCAATTAAACAAGTAGAATCATAACCTTGATATTCAAATTCTTTATCTAAAGATTTTTGATAAAGCGCAGCAACGTCAATTTCCCCGCTCTCACCTGCAACAGCATGAAGCTTTCGCTTAACAGAAAAATCAGGTTCATCTTTTCTCAAAACCGAAGGACAATTACAAAACAACTTATATGAATCTAACTGCTGATGAATCTCAAGCCCTGCCTTAAATTCCAATTCATCATAATTAATTTCTTCCATAAATAAAGAAAAGTAGAGAGGTTTATTAAATTATTTGGTTATCTTATATCCAAATCATCCAAAACTTTATCTAAACAATTATTTACTTTACTTGCACAATAATCATAAAACTGAACTTGCTTTCCCAAATCATTATCTTTATATGCTTTAAACGACTCCACAAAAAGATTATGATAAAAAGTTCCTTCTCCAGCTTCAATTATTGCAGGGGGGTATCCCTCATCATATAAAACTCTATCTTGAATTAATCTTGCAGTTCTTTTATTTCCTTCTCTAAAAGGCTGAATAGAAGACAAACCTAAATGAAGATAAATTGCTGCTTCTAAAGGATCTTTTAAATATTTTTGTCTTGCTAAAGAAAGAACTTTCTTTACTTTTTCAGGAATCCCTTCCCAACTAGAAGGAGCATATCCTAAAATATCTAAAGTTGCATCTTTCTTTCTAAAATCTCCTGCACCACTTTCTTGAGGTTCAATTAATTTATTTACTCTTATTAAAATATCTTCATCTAATTGTTCAATAAAAGGAATTTCTTCATTTCCTTTCTGAGACAAAAAGTACCAAGCATTATGAATATTTTGAATTCCTTTTCTAGCTTGTTTTTTCAAGGTTTTTGGGATTCTTCTTTCCATTAAAAGAGCTTTTCTTAATTCCGGATTTTCTATCCAAAAAGAATAAATGTCCCCTAAAGATCTTGCCTCATCAAAACAAAGTTCTTTCCTTTTTTGAAAATAATTTGGATTTTTCTTTACTTTTTTAAATTTCAAACCAATTTCTTCTCTAAGTTTAGGAGTTATCATATTTACCATACTACCAAAACACATCAAACATATTTAAACCTTTCTATATGTAACCCCTAAGAAGTTACAAGAAGAAATAAAGGCCTCTCACAAAATTTATAAAAAGAAGTTCACATAAATATACATGGAAAAAAGTGTGACAATTATTAAAGACAAAAAGAAAAATATTAATCACCCAAATGTTTTCCCTTCTACTTTTGGACAAAGAGCAGCAGATAAACTTACAAAATGGGCAGGAAGTTGGGTTTTCATAATATCCTTTTTAGTTGTATTAGTATTATGGATTTGTGCTAACATATATGCTTGGATAAATACCTGGGATCCTTATCCATTTATTCTTCTAAACTTAGTTCTTTCATGCATTGCAGCAATTCAAGCACCAATAATTTTAATGAGCCAAAACCGAGAAGCACAAAAAGACAGACAAAGATCAGAATATGATTATGCCGTAAATAGAAAATCTGAAAGAGAAATCCAAGAAATCAAAAAACAACTTACCCGAATTGAAAATAGGATGATAATTAAAAAAAATGAAAAGTGACATAGAAAAAATAATTAAAATTTTAGAAAAGCAAGGAAAAATAAAAAATATTTCTAGTTTAAAAGTTTATCAAACAAGAAAAAGAATTTGTTATGCAATGCTCCCAGTTCAAAAAGAAATTGATATGAAGTCCCCACTTTCAGAATATGATACAAGTCAAGTTATTCTAAATTGTTAAAATAATTATTTGCCCTGCTTAATTCTCTTTAAGTAAAACATTAATCTTGAAGGAGACAAACTCATTATACCACATAACAAAAATCCAAAAGGACTTTTTACAAATCCAAAAAAATTAGCTTTAATTTCTCCAAAAATCCAATTATACTTTTTGCCTTTTTTTTGTCAAGCTTTGCCAATCTTTAATATGATATTTTTCATGTTCTAAAACAAATCTTTTTACTACCTTTGGTAAATCTTTTCTGATTCTAATTTTAGGAGGGATTTCAGTAGCATCTCCAAATGCAGGAAATAATTTTTCCTTAGAAACATATTTTATTTTCATTCTTCCAACCTATTATTAAATTCTCCAACAAAATTCTCAAGCATTTTTTCTTTCACTTTTTCCTTGCTCTTGGCCCATTCAGGATGACCCAAAACCCAACCAAGTTTTACAAAAGCTGTTTCAGCTAACATGTCTTTCAAATAAATTATCCCACAATTCAAAAGTTCTCGCCCAGTTGAATAAACCAAAGGGTCCAACCTTCCAAAAATTGTCTGGGCAGCAGCACAAACAACCAAACCTTTTTTCTGAACGTCTTTCAATTTTTTAATCCAACTATTACGCGATTCTTTTGTCGCAACATGACCAAGCCCAACAACCTCGATAATTAAACCTTTATATTTTTTCTTCACATAATAATCTAAAATATCTGGATTCTGACCAGGATAAAATTTCAATAAGGCAATTTTATTTTCAAACTTTAAATCTGCTTTAACTTTTACCCCTTTATTCAATGTTTTGGGGTACACTGAGCAGTGTTTATTCCTCAAAGTATAATTCGAAATTTTTTCTATCCTATCTGGATAAATTTTTGCAAAAGGCTTAACATTAACAGGTTTAAATGCATCTCTTTTTGAAGAATGCAGTTTCCGAACTTTTGTCCCAGGAATTGCATAACAAAAATCATCTGCAGAAGAAGCATGCCCAACAAGCATAACCTCTGCAATATCTGAAATCGCAGCCAAAGCAGAACATTGCAAATTCAAATTCGC
>JAHILJ010000075.1 GCA_018897135.1 Nanobdellota archaeon
ATTGGAATGCATTTTTATCCTGCTGTTCAATCTGCGCATATTTTGTTCCCTCAAGAACTTGGAATAAAACATGTTTTAGTTCCTATTGGACCTGATGAAGATTGTCATATTAGAATTGGAAGAGATGTTGCAGCGCGAATGGGTTATGAAAAACCAGCCATCCTTCATTTGCAATTTATGCCAGGGATTGATAATGAAAAAATGTCAAAATCAAAAAATAATCATATTTCTTTGAAAGAAGATGAAAAATCTATTAGGAAAAAAATTGGTTGTGCTTTTAGTGGAGGGCAGAAAGGAATTGAAGAACATAGAAAACTTGGAGGCAATCCAGAAATTGATATTGCTTGTCAATATTTAGACAAATTATTTTTAGATAAAAAGAAAAGCGAAAAACTTTTTGAAAATTATAGAAAAGGAAAGTTGTTAAGCGGAGAAGTTAAAAAACAACTTGCAGATGAACTTGTAAAATTTACAAAGAATTTTCAAAAGAACTTGAAAAAAGTTAGAGAAAAAGATGTCGAGAAATGTATTTTGAAAAACGATTCAAAACATTTATAAACTTATATGAATAATCCTTCATATGAATAACTCAACATATCATTTCTTTTTTGGAAGTTTGTCAAATCCACTTAGAGTTGAAATTGTTTTAAGTTTAAGAAAAAAAGAAAAAAGGGTGGGTGGGTTATCTAAGGAACTTAATGTTGAACAAAGCAAAATTTCTCATGCTCTTGCAGTTTTAAAACAATGCAATATTGTTGATGTTAAACAAAAAGGAAAATCGCGGATTTATTTTTTGAATAAAAAAACAATGGTTCCAATTCTTGATTTAATTGATAAACATGCAGAAACTTTTTGTGGCGGAAATTGCTCAATGTGTGGGGGTTGTCGATGAAACCAATATACTTTGACAATGCAGCGTCGACAAAAGTTGATTCAGAAGTTTTGAAAGAAATGCTTCCGTATTTTTCAGAACAATATGGAAATGCTTCGTCTATTCATCAAGTTGGACAAAAAGCACGGCAAGCTTTGGAAAAGAGTCGGAGAATTATTGCTCGAGAAATTAATGCAAAACGACATGAAATTATTTTTACTTCAGGCGGAACAGAATCAAACAACTTTACATTGAAAGGTTTGTTTTTTGAAAATTATCCAAAAAAAGATCACCTTATAGTTTCTAAAATTGAACATGATTGTATTTTGAACACATGCAAATGGCTTGAGAGCCGAGGGGCGAAAATAACTTATTTAGATGTTGATGAAAAAGGTTTTGTAAATTTAGAACAGTTGAAAAATTCTATTAATGAAAAAACTTTTCTGGTTTCAATTATGCACGCGAATAATGAAATTGGAACAATCCAAGATTTAGAAACAATTGGAAAAATTTGCAAAGAAAAAAAAGTTTTGTTTCACACAGATGCTTGTCAAAGTTTTACAAAAGTTTTAATTGATGTTAAGAAAATTAATTTAGATTTAGTAAGTTTGAACTCACACAAAATTCACGGACCAAAAGGTGTTGGTGCTCTTTATATTAAAGAGGGAACATTAATAACTCCTTTGATGCACGGCGGGGGGCATGAACATAAAATGCGGAGTGGAACTGAAAATGTTTCGGGAATTGTTGGTTTTGCAAAAGCTGTTGAAATTGCAAAAAAGAAAGATGTTGAAAACATGAAAAAGTTAAGAGATAAAATGATTAAAGGAATTTTGGAAATTGAAAACGCAAAATTAAACGGACCGATTATGGAAAAAAGATTGTGCAACAATGTTAATGTTTGCTTTAATAATGTCGAAGGAGAAGCGATAGGGGGCTATTTAGAAAACGCAGGAATTTACACTTCAACAGGTTCTGCTTGTGCATCACATTCTTTAGAATCAAGCCATGTTTTGAAAGCAATTGGATTAAAACAAATTCAGATAAACAGTTCGATTCGGATTTCAATTAATAAATACACAACAGAAAAAGAAGTTGATTATTTTCTTGAAAAAATTTATGAGATAATAAAAAAATTAAGAAGGTTTAGTCCGGTAAAATGAAAGAACGAGAAATAAAAGAAATCGTCAAAAAAGGTTATTCAGAAATTGCAAAAGGTTGTGGATGTTGCAAATGTTCTTCTGAAAAAATTTCAGAATCAATAGGATATTCTAAGGAAGAAATTTCCAATGTTCCTGAAGCAAATTTAGGTCTTGGGTGTGGAAATCCTCTTGCCTTAGCAAAAATAAAAAAAGGTTCAACTGTTTTAGATTTAGGATGCGGAGCAGGATTTGATGTTTTCTTGGCTTCAAAAAAAGTTGGGCCAAATGGAAAAGTTATAGGTGTTGATATGACAGAAGCAATGTTAGAAAAAGCAAAGAACAATTCTAAAAAATATGGTTATAAAAATGTTGAGTTTATTTTAGGAGACATTGAAAATTTGCCTTTAGAAAATAATTCTATTGACTTTATTATAAGTAACTGTGTTATAAATCTTGCTCCAAACAAAGACAAAGTTTTTCGAGAATCTTTTAGGGTTTTAAAAAAAGGGGGAAAAATGTTTGTTTCAGATATTGTTTTATTAACAGAGCTTTCTGAAGAAAAAAAGAAAGATGAAAAATTAATTACGGGGTGTGTTGCAGGAGCTTTGTTGAAAGAAGATTATTTAGATGAAATAAAAAAAGCAGGTTTTAAATTTAAAATTTTAAATGAAGACAAAGAAATTAGTA
>JAHILJ010000076.1 GCA_018897135.1 Nanobdellota archaeon
ATTTAAAAAGCAAAAACTTTAAAAGTAATTTTTTGCTTTAAGTAAAATGACAGAAGAACAAAATCAGGAAGTTCAAGAAAAAGCCCCTGAACAACCAAAAGAAGTTCCTTCTGAGCAACCTGCAGAAGCAACACCTGTTGTAGAAGCTCTGGCACAACCTGCTGAAAATGCAGAACAACCTGCTCCGGCACAAATTGCTGAAGTCCCAACACTTGATGATGTGACACCTGCACAAAATGCAGATGAAAAACCTGCTGAACAACCAGTAGCTGAACCAGTTCAAACAAAAGTGCCCGTTGAAAATGCAGAACAACCTGTTCAAGAAGTTCCTGCACAACCTGTTGTTCAAGAAGGACAAAACCCTAGTGCTGAATCACAGCCTAAGGAAGAAACTCAATAAGTTTCAACTTTTTCTTTTATTTTTTATTTTTCAACAACTTTAAATAACATATTGACTAATTTATATTATGAGGTGGAAAACTATTCTAAGTTTTTTGTTTTTTATAATTGTAGTTGGACTGCTCTTATTTTATTGGTTTATTCCTTTTGGAGAAACTAGTTTTGAAACAAAATCTTATAGTTTTAATTTAGAAAATCAAACAAGCGATATGCAGTTTTATGAGAACATGCGTTTTCTTGAAAAAGATATTTCATATAGAATTTATGATTGCCCTTTGAAAAAGTCAAATGACATGGAGCAAGCTTTTGAAATAATTGCCAACAAAACTATTTTGGATTTTCATGAAGCGAATTCAAATGAAGATATTATTGTAACTTGTGATAGCAAGAATAAACTTGAAGAAGGAATGTTTATTGCAGGTGAAGGCGGGCCGACAAACATAAGTATTTCGGGCAATTTCAGTATTATTTTGCATGGCAAGATTTTGTTAATCAAAGAATCTGAATGTCAATTACCAAATGTCGCGTTGCACGAACTTTTGCACGTGCTTGGGTTTAATCATTCTGAAAATAAAAATAATTTAATGTATCCTTATTTAGATTGTAAGCAAATAATAAGTGATGATGTTTTGAATTTGATTAATGAAATTTATTCTGTTGAAAATTTTCCTGACTTGGGTTTTGAAAATGTTTCTGCTATGATGAATGGAAAATATTTAGACACAAATGTTAGTGTTCGGAATAATGGATTGAAAATTTCTGAAAATGTTAAAGTAAAGATTTATTCCGACGATAAGCTTGTAAAAGAAATTGATTTTGGAGAGCTGGATATTGGACGAGGAAAAGAAATTCGGATTCAAAATATTTGGGTTTCAAAAATAAATATTGAACAATTGCGTTTTGAAATTGATTACAGCTATGATGAACTAGAAAAAACCAATAACAATCTTGTTCTAAAAATTAAAGACGAAAACTAATCTAGATCTAGATCATCTAAAAAAAAATCATCTTCATCTTCTGACATTATATCAAAGTTATCTTCCATGTGATCCTCTTTTGTTAATCTCGTAAGATTTTTTTAGTTTTTAAATATTTCTATTGTCGAGGAGGGGGTTTTGAAAGAAAAAAAAGACGTTTAGATTAAAGATTTGTTTATTTTCTAATAACATATTTGTTTCCTTTTTTCAATACTTTATACCTTAATAATTCCTCACCAAAATTTTGTTCTGAAACATCTTGAACAGAAACAATTAATCCATTTGGGTGTCTTTCTCTATACTTTGAAGAAGGGATCCTATTAAAAAAATATAATAAATTATTTACTAAATTCCCTTTTGGTTTAGTATCTTTAAATGGATGAAGTTTAGAATATTTTGAATCTTCGGTTAGACTCCAAAAACTATCTGCTTTGTATCCTAATAATTTTCCTTCTAAATCTAATACTACTAATCTAGTAGGGGTTTCTTTATTTATCATTTTCTAATTTTCTCAGAATGAGCTTCTGAAGTGCTATCCCCTCTAAAATAGAATTTATTAATCCTTTTTAAATATTTATGTGATGTGATATGTAGTAAAATCGGTTGTTGTTTTTTATATTGATTCTATTCTATAAATAATATATAATTTTGATTTGAAAAATCATCTATCTTTTTATTAAACAACTTCGACGTTTAGTTTAGCTAGTTCTTGTTTTAATGAATCAATTAATTCTTGCTTGTTTATGTTAAGCTTTTGGTTTCTTTTTTCGTGTTTAGTTTTTTCGATTTTTAGATTATCAACTTCTATAATTGTTTGCTTTATTTTGTAATGCAATTCCTGAGTTTCATCTTTTTTAATTTCTTTTTTAAAATCTGAGGTTTCTTGTATTTTACTTCTGATTAAATTTATTTTTTCTAAAATTTCGTTTGTGTTTAATTTAGATTCTTCTAATAAATCTATTATGCTTTTGCCGTCGTCTTTTTCAAAATTAGCATGAAAGTTTTCTTTATGATTTTTTAAAATATTCATTTGCTCTTGGTTTATGTGAAAGAAATTGGCTAGGGCTTTAAAATCAAGAAGTTGTTTTAAATCTAAAATATCTTTTTTTAATTCTTCTCTAAGAATTTTAATTTTTTCCTGTTTAGCTAAGTTTTCTAAATAAAAAGAACTAATTTTAATTTCTTTGATTTCTTCTAAAAGTTTTTGGTTTTCTTTTTCCTTTTCTCGGATTTTCTCGTCGATAGTTTCAATTGTTTTATTAATTTTAATTAAATCCTCTTTAATATAATTTGATGAATTTAGTTTTGATTTAATTGATTCAATCTTTTGAAATAATTCAGCAATCTCTTTATTATTGTTAAAAATCTGAAGTAAATCTTTTGAAAAGGTTTTGAATCCAGATTTTATATTTGCCATTTCTTTTCCAATTAAAATAGTTGCTCGCTCATAATTTTTAAATGATGTTTTGTTAAAGTCAAGAAAGATTTTGTCTATTTTTTTAGTAAGTTCTGAAAATTTTGTTTCTCTAATACTTTCCAAGTTTGCCATGAGATTGTGAACTGCTTCAATGTATTTTTCTCTGCTATCATAAACAATTTCTTTAATTTTGTCTTCTGCTTTTTTTGATTCAAGGTCAAATTCATTAAGAATTATTATTTTTTTTGTTAAATCAGAATTAACGTCCTTGATTTTATCTTTAACAAGAATCAAGATTTGGTTTTCCTTATCTTGGTTTTGGTTTTGCGTTTCCTCTAACCATTTTTCAATTTCAGAAAAAGTTATTTTTTCTTGAACAAGTTGAACTTTCTCTTTCTTGATTAATTTTTTGAATAAATTTAATATTCCCATAATGTTGTTTAGGAATAGAATTATATAAGATTTGTGGCTTGGGGGTGTTTGTAGGAATCAAAAAAGATTTATCTTAAAACTTAATTTTTTCTTTTATTAAAACATCAAATAAGAACTTAACTAAAGGTCTTAAATTTCCTCTTAATTGTGAAGTTTCTAATGCATTATAATACTTATATTTTTCTTTATTCGGGATGTTTATCATTGGGTATTTGTTTTTGTGTAAGATTAAGTTCATTAATAATCTTCCAACCCTTCCATTTCCATCTACAAAAGGATGAATAGTTTCAAATGCTGAATGAAAATATACTGCTAAAATAAGTGGATGGAGTTTTTTCTTATTTTTTGAATACCATGATAAAAGATAACCCATTTCCTTAAGGACTTCTTCTGGTTTTGGAGGCAACCAGTCTATTCCTCTAATATAAACTTGTAGTGTTCTATATTTTCCTATTTGGTCTTTTAATTCTGGTCTTAAAGTATTTTGAACCACTAATTTATGAATTTTAAGTATTAGTTCTTTAGAGATTTCTTTTTTTATATCTAACAAATAATCAAAAGCTTTTTTATGATTAATTACTTCATTTATCTCTCTAAGAGATTTTCTAGGAGTTATATTTTCAAATAAAAGCTGAGATGTTTCTTGAAGTGTAAGAGTATTCCCCTCAATATTTGTAGAATCATAAGTAAATAATGAAACAAAGGATTCATATCTATTTTCTTTTGTTTCTTTTGGTTGAATAAGATAATGTTTTTTTATTTCTTTTAATTGGTCTTTTTCCTCAACTGTTAAAAGTGTTGAAAGCACTTGTAATTCTTTATCTGCTTTTTCCTCTTCCCTTAATAGTTCTTTTTTACTTAGGTTAACTCCAAGATAAATTCTTTTCTTATTGATTTTTTTATTGGCCCTTACAGATTTAACCCTATAATAATATTTTCTTTTATTTTTCTCTTTTATTTCTGTATAAACCATGAATTATATACGTCCACTGCATTTAAATATCTTTCGGAGATGTAGACGTAAGGAAGTTGGGTTTTGGATTTGCAAGATTGTTGAAAAGTATTATTTTACAACTCACAAGTTCGTTGATATTAAAGATTATTAATATGGTAAAACTCGGTTTTTTTTAGACGGGGGTTGTGGGAAAGAATTAATTGCATAATAATTCTGTTTTGCTTTTTGGACATCGGGAATCACGAGAAATAGAATGGCAATTTAAAAGTTCTGATTTAGTAAGTGGAGGGCAATAAGGTTCATCAAATGAAAATTCTACAGAAGGAATCTCTATTTCAGGTATTTCTATTTCATAATCAGGAACTCCTTTAAATTCAAGATCATAATAATTATTTCCTTCATCCCACTCACTTTCTTCAATTTCCATCCCATAATCTTTAACAAATTTTAGCCATTGATTATAATCATATTCATTAAGATATTCTCCTTTATTTAAAAGATTGTTCCACGCCTTTGCATCACTACACTCTTTTGATAAATCCAATGATTTTCCATCTGCCACATAAATAATTTCACTTGGGCTTCCAAGTTTACCTGCACCCAAATACTCTCCTTCAGAATCAGTTGGAATCGTTGGGACTGTTGATTCAATAAAACAATATCCAGAAGACTTATAATCACAATTAGGACATTTTATACCCACAGCCCTATGACTTTCGACATTAAATTCGAAAATTGCTACTCCAAAACCAAGTTCTCTCAATAAAAAAGCCAGTAACTCAGATTTTTCCCCGCATACCCCTTTCATATCATATATCACTTCGTAAGGTAATCTTCCTTCTGGAACCCCATATAATCCTTCATAATCATAAGGTATTTTTTGAACAATTCTTATTGCAATTCTTGCTTGCTCATTAGAATTATCCGATTTATCTTTTATCTTATTAACTAAAGTATCGAGATATATTTTCTGAACATTATTATTCAAATCTTTTAATATAAAATCTTTAGTTGTTGGAGTGTCATAGTAATAACTTATACTTCTATCCAAACTTGAAAGATAATCATTTACTCCCTTATATACAACATAATCTCCCACCCCTACTAAATTGATTGTCTTAGGTTCTATTTTATATTTTTCTGGGTCATCTTGAATTACTTCATTAACCATCTTCTCTCCTTCTTTGATTATTTCCTGAATAAACCCCTCATTATCTTTAGATTCTTCTTTAGGAATCTCCTTTTTAGGATTTATATCATAATTATAAATTGGTGCTGGGGTCATCTTTATATTAAGAATAAATACACAAACCTCTTTATAACATCCAACGGCACCATCTGTATACATTGTATTTAATGTATGTTCAGTAAATAAATCTCTTATCGTCCAATCATTGCTTAACATATCAAAATTACTTTTATCTAATTGCTCCAATTTTCTTGACAGAAATTTAACATTATCAACTTTATACAATTTAGACATCTTCCCAAGTTCTGAATCATTGAGCGAATAAGTTTTTGATTTATAAAATTTCTTTGCTATAGCCACAGCAAGATTATATGAATTCTTATTATATTCTAATTCTTCAATAGTTTTATTATTTCTAATACTATTTATTTCTTCAAAAACTAAACTTGACATATTTTTTGATTCTAAATGGTTATCAACAATCCCCCCAAAAAAATAATTTCCAGCAAGAAAATCTTGAATTTTATCTTGTTCCCATAAGGAAGCCATAGCCAATATAATTAAAATTATCACAATCCACTTTATTTTATTCTTCTTTCTATTGTTTCTTTGATAAGGGTTCATTAGATATTCTTCCTTCTATAATCTAAGAATACTTTATCTTTAAACCTTATTATTAAAAAGAAAATGGACTTATCTCCTTAAACTTTATTTGATTATATAAATTAACTAGTGAACCTACAAGTGATCCTTTAAAAAAATAAAGGAAGAGTAAAAGAATAATCAAGAAGAACACAATTATGGATTTAACTCCATTTTTTTGTCTATCAAATAAATCATATAGTTCCTTAATTATTTTATAAGAATAACTTAATAAGAAATATAAAGAAACCAATAAAATAACCCCCCCAAACTGGATAAAGAGGATCTTTATTTGATTCAATTCCACTAATTTAGTACAAGAAATTCCAAATATTACTAATGAAAGAACAAATTTTACAGATAAGAATATTAAGTAATCAAATTTTTCTTGAAAAGGATACTTTCTTCTAACTCTATGATTTGCCCATTTTTTAAAATTAAATTCTTCTTCTGACATTTTCTTTTTTGAATTAACAATTTGTTCTTGCTTTCTTTTAGAATGAGTTTCTCTTTTTTTAATGTATCTATTGATGCTAAATCTTTCCTTTCTTTTCTCTACCTCTTCATATGCTTTCTTAATTCCTAATTCTTCTTCAGGGGTTAACTTTGGGCCATTATAGTTTTTAGGATAATCAAAAACCTTCACGCCCCCTGTGTTTGTCCTTATTGTCATTTTTTATTAATTTTATCTTCTTTCACCATTTTAAAAAAATCCCCCCACCCGAAACAGAACTTTAAGTTCTTTTTTTGTAGGGATTGATTTTAAACAAGCATTTCAAAATGGACAACTGCCACCAAAAGAACATGCTCTTAAAATAAGATTTATTTGT
The DNA here is from genome assembly GCA_018897135.1 of Nanobdellota archaeon. GTDB lineage: Archaea > Nanobdellota > Nanobdellia > Pacearchaeales > GW2011-AR1 > JAHILJ01. Next base: position 6,842 of record JAHILJ010000076.1, read on the forward strand.
TCGCCAAAAAGCCCAAACTTACCCAATCCGCTCTGATGTGTGAAGTAACAACAAAGCCCGAACATTATTAAAATTCCGAGATAAGCCCGACCCAATTCAAAACAATCTATTTTTTCAAGTTTAAATATCATTTTTTGATTTTGTTTTAATTGTTTTTTTCATTTTATCATTGCACCTGTAGGCGATAACACAAAACAGAGTAATGCTTTTGACCTACAGATGCTTATTTTTATCTTTGATAGATAAAAATCATAAATTGTTATTTTCATTTTGTTTTTTCAAATTTTTTATAATCTTTTTCTTTATAATTTCTTTCAAAACCCCACTTTTCAGTTAAGTCGTCAGCTTCTCTTTCTACTGGAAAATTCTTAAGAGGATTGGGGATGTGCCCCAAAATAAAATGTGCAATTTCGTGAGCAATTAAATCCATTTCTTTCCCCTTTTTCATTTCAGAAAAATTTAACAAGATTAGGGGTTGAGTGAATGATAAACTAAAACCATCGCCCCATTCCTTTTTATCTTGTGCATCTTTTGTAAATTTAGTAAAACAAAGTTGGTCTATTGTCCCAGCACATCCACTCCCCATAAGAATAAAAACAACTTCATCTAAAACTTTCTCTCTAATTTTTTTAGGTAATTTTAAAAGAGTTTTTGCTACAACTCCTCTCAATTCCTCAATAGTAACTTCAGCACCTAAAACTTTCATATTATCTAAAACCCCATCCATTGAATTACCCCATTTTTCATCTCTCTTTCTTGCTTGTTCCAAAGTAACAATTTTTTTATTGTTCATTTTGTTTTAAATTCTCCAAAAATTAATAATTTATGCTCATCCTTAGGTGAGAATTTTACACCAAAACCAATTTTTTCTAAAAAAGATTTTACTTTCTTCAAAATTCGTGTTTTACCACTTGCATTATTTCCTATTGCTTTTAATTCAATTTTCATTTTCCCTTTTTAACAGGCGTTAAAACGATCTCTCCCTTTTTTATTTTAAGTTCAAAATCCTTGTCCCGAAGTCCGTGAGCTTCGATTAACGCTCTGGGTATAGTGATCCGATAACTTTCGTATTCTGTCCCTCTTCTTACTATCTGAAGTTTAAGTTTGATTGTCATGTGTGTATCAAGAAAACTTTATTTAAATAACTTTGGATATTAATTAATACTTGAAACAAGTATTAACTTTCTCAATGATAATATATTACTCATAGGCATATAAATCTAAATTTTCGGTTTATCGAGGGAAAACGACCCCATATAAAGCCAAATGGTGCATTTAAATTAAGAAGTTGATGTAATGCTTAACTCTAATTTTAGTATTTCTTTTAAACAATCATTTTTTCATCAAAA
>JAHILJ010000077.1 GCA_018897135.1 Nanobdellota archaeon
ATGTCAGTTGCTTCTACATAGCCAGATTAAATAGGAATGTTTATAAATAAAAGTAAATCTAATATAATATATACAAGCCCCAGATTTGCTCACGCAACTCTGGGTTTTTTTAAAAAATGAGGAAAGTTTCTATATTTATTGATGGTAATAATTTTTATTTTGGCTTGAAAAGAATTTACAAAGATAAAAAGAAACTTATGAATTTTAATTTTGAAAGATTTTGTGCTTTTTTGGCTAATAAAAGAGAAATTGTGAAAATTTTTTATTACAATGCTGCAATGGATAGAACAAAAAACCCTGACAAATATAAAACCCAACAAAAATTCTTTTCACAATTAAAGAAAATCCCAAAATTCAATTTAATTTTATGCAAATTATTAAAAAGAAAAATTCAAGGGACAAACCAATATTATTATATCTTAAAAGAAGATGATATTCATATGGCAGGAGATTTAATAAAAGGGGCTTTTAAAAATACTTATGATGTTGCCATTCTTGTTTCTGGCGATGGAGATTTTGTGCCTGCTGTAAAAATTGCCCAAGAAGAAGGCAAAATAATAGAAAATATTTATTTTAAGAAAAGTGCTTCTACAAACCTAAAAAGAAAATGTGACAATTCTTTTATGTTAAAAGAAGAAATTTTGAATAATTTTTTTGAATAATTTTGAATATCAGCGAACATTGAAAAAGTGAGCCAAATTAAAGTGAACCAAAGCTGAGCAAATAAAAAAATTATGCCTACCTTAAAAAAATAAATTTAATGTTTTTTGTTTTTCTTAACAACAAACCACCAAACAATTATCCCAATCAAAATAATTGCAATCAAAACCCACAACCAAGTAAAGCTTTTCTTTTCTGAAGGTTCATTAGAAACTTTTTCTCCTCCCATTTCTCCGGTAGTTGTTACCGGACCTTCTTCAGCAAGAGGTATTTCTTCATGAATTTTCTGGATTGTAACATTGGCTTTATTATTTACAATAGAATTCAAAAGAACATATATATCATAAAATCCATCGTTTGCAACATCTACTTTTGCATCTTCACCAACAGCCAAGATTACCTGAACAGGATTACTTGCAATTTCTATTGTTGCTTTATCTGTTGTAATAGAAACAACCCCTACATGATGGTCTTCACTTCCAACTTTAAATTTAATTCTATTTTTTTCTCCTAAATCTTTTGTATAACCTTGTTCAAAAACTTGATTTGTAATTGTTTGTGTATTTGTCCATTGAGAAGTTGTGGAAGTTCCTCCTCCGCCAGTATTAGTAATTGTATAAGAATCAGTTGAACTTGCAGAATTTCCTGTATTATCTGTTATAGAACAAGAATAAGTAAAAGTTCCTGCAGTTGAAGTAGAAGGTGTTGAACCTGCAGTTGTTAAAGAAGAATTAACACCTGAAGTTGCGTCTGTTCCAGAACAAGAACAAGTAACAACTTCTTCTACATAAAGTGTTGATGGGGTGCAACTTGCAGTTGCTGTTGGTGCTGTTGTGTCGACCTGAACAACATAGGAATTATTTAATCCAAGATTATTTACAGTATCATTTACATAAATGCTCAATGTATGATTTCCGTCTGTAGAACCTGTTAAATTTATTGCTGTGCTATTACACCAACCACTATCTACTGTTACTGTTTGATTTGAAGTTCCATTTACATCTATTAAACAAACACTTCCTGTTTCTCCGGAAAGTGCATCAACAACAGAAATATTTAATGTTAATTGCTGGGTATTTTTTTTCAAAGTTGCATTTGTGTATTCTGGTAATGTTATTACAGGAGCTGTTCTATCAACATATATTGAAATGTTTGTTGTTGAATTTATTAAATCCCCTGTAGCATTTACAGCTTCAATAATAAAAGTATAATTTGCTTCAGTTGTGTTTGAAAAAGAATATCCTAAAACACTATTATTTTTTGGAGAACTATATAATGTGTTATTAGAGGAAATATAAATTGTATAATTGACTTCATCTGTTCCTCCTGCAGTCCAATTTACAAAGAAATTTCCTTCATCATAATCAGAAGTTACATTATTATTAAATATTAAATCTGTTGGAGCAACTATTGCAGCCAAAACAAAACCTAAAATTAAAATACCAATTATTAATGTAAAAAACCCAAAAAATCTTAACCTCTTTTTATTCATCATCTTAACCTTTTTATATTTTGATTAAAGAAAACTAATTTATAAATGTTTCCTAAAAGTTTTTATATCCCAAAATATTTTTTGCATTATGAGAAAAATAATTTCAAAAAAAGAGCAAGGAAGAAAAGCAAAAAGAAACCAGTGGGTTGTCGGAATTATTCTTGTTTTTCTTATGCTTTTTAGTGTTGTTGGATATGCTTTTGTAGGAAGAGATAAAGAAGAAAATTCAAAAGTGATTTATAATGAATTTGAATTTATTGAACAAAACGGATTTTGGTATACTCAAATTGGAAATTTTGAATTTGTTTTCGACTATAATCCGGACGAAGTTATTGAACAAAATGCAAGTTTAAAAAAAGTAAATAATTATCAAGATAAACCGCTTTATCTTTCTTCTGAAAACTATAAAGCAAGTTCTGAAATTTACAACAACCTGAATCGATTTGTTTTAAGAATGCAGAACGCTTGCACAGAAGAGCAAGAATGCGAAGGAGATTTGCCTGTGAAAACATGTGAAGACAATTTTATAATTATCAAGAAAACTAATGAAACAAAATTATATCAAAATGAAAGTTGCGTTTTTATTGAAGGCCCGGAAGAAGAATTGGTTGAATTAACAGATGAATTTCTTTTTCAAATATTAGGTATTAGAGAATAATAAATCTTATAAAGGTATTTAACAATTTTAAATCATGGCAAAGAAAAAAGCTGTAAAAAAGAAGGTTGCTAAAAAGAAAACAAAAAAAGAAAAAGTTGAAGAAGTTTTTGAAGTTCGAAAAAAAGGTGAAGAGAAACTTATTGAGAAAAAAGGTTCTGAAGAAATTCC
>JAHILJ010000078.1 GCA_018897135.1 Nanobdellota archaeon
GCAGTATCCATAAGAGAATCTCTTCCTGTAATTGCCCCGAAAAAGAATTCGTCTGGTCTTAATCCTTTAATAAAAGGTGAATGTATAAATCCTCTTGCATTTGCAGACAAATCATTTTTCTTGAAAAAAGGAAGTGTTCTTCCATTAAAACCAAAATCAATTCTTTTGCTTCCTAATGCTTGCTGTCCAACACACGAAGCCATCTGAGTAATATTTAACATATTCCCTCCACCACCAGATTTAATCATATGACTAACTGGATTATCTTTTGGGAATTTTTCTTTTACAAGTTCCCCTATTTTTGTTCTAACTTTATTTAATGTTTGAAGAATTTTTATTTCACGAGATTCTTCTAATGTTTTTCCAGGAATTAATTCAAGTGTTCCATCATTATAAGATTCAATTAATTCAAGTGTTCTTTTTTCAGCTTTCTTAATAACTTCTTCACCTTCTGCAATTGTTTTATCATCCAAGTCAAAATCTTCAATAGAAATTGTAATTCCTCTTCCTGTCAAATAATTTTTACCTAAATTAAATGCTTTTTTAATTGTGTCAAAAGTTTCAATTCTTCCAATTGTTTTGTCAAGTTCTTTAATTAAATCTCCGTCTTCGTCTCCGAAAGTTGTTTTATCTATAATTCCTTTTATTATTTTTCCGTCTTTAATTGTGATAGAATCATTTGTAAAGTCAATTTTTGGTAAAATTGTTGAGAAAAGCTCTATTCCAGGAATAGTTTTCTTTGAATTTTTTGGGTAAATCCCTGATTGATATAAAAGTTGGTCAGCATCTTCTTTTGAAAATTCATCTTTCCCAATTAAATAATTTCCAGTAATAGCGTCTTTAACACAACCAACAAAGTTAGTATTGTTTTTTGGAGAAAATAAATTTTGTTTTACATCAAGAAGAATTTTTGCTTCTGCACGAGCTTCTTCTGTTTGTGGTGAATGAATGTTCATTTCATCTCCGTCAAAATCAGCATTATAAGGTGCAGCTGTAGCAGGATGTAATCTAAATGTTCTTCCTGGCAAAACCCGAACATAATGAGCCATTAAACTTCCTTTGTGCAAACTTGGATGACGATTAAATAAAACAACATCGCCGTTTTGCAAATGTCTTTCAACTTTATAACCAGAAACAAGCTCGTTCATAATTTCTTCTTTAAGATCTTCTGTGATTTTTTTTCTTTTTCCATCAGGACGAATAATATAATTTGCACCAGGATAAACTTCTGCTTTAGTAATTAAGGCCTTTAATTTTTTAAGATTCAAATCAGTAACTGTTTCAGCAACAGTAACAATTCTTGCGATTTCATAAGGAACTCCAACTTCATTTATTTCAAGAGAAGGGTCAGGCGAAATAACTGTTCGCGCAGAATAGTTCACTCTTTTTCCTGCAAGGTTTTTTCGAATTCTTCCTTCTTTTCCTTTAATTCTTTCTGTAATTGTTTTCAATGGTTGACCGCTTCGATGTCGTGCAGGAGGAATTCTTGTAACAGTATTATCAAAAAAAGTTGTTATATGAAATTGCAATAAATCCCACAAGTCTTCAATAATAACTTCTGGTGCACCTGCATTAAGGTTTTCCCAAAGTCGTTGGTTTGCCCGAATAATATCTGAAAGTTTGTGCGTTAAATCATCTTCACTTCTTTCCCCACTTTCTAAAATAATACTTGGACGAACAGTTACAGGAGGAACAATTAAGGTGGTTAAAATAGCCCATTCAGGTCTAGAATTTTTCGGATTAATTCCAGCTTTTATTAATTCTTCTTCAGGAATACTTACAAGCATTTCTCTTACTTGTGTAGGGAATAATCTTTTCTTTCCAATATAAAAACTAGAAGGCTTGTCTAATTTAACTTTTTCATGAACAGCTCCGCAATAAGGACACTTTTTAGCATCTTTTGCTTTTTTCGCTCTTTGCTTTGGCGAGTATTTTTCTAAATCTTTTTCAGCAATTAATAATTTGTTACATTCATGACAAAAACATCTTAAACATAATTCAATTAACGGAATATATTTTAAATGAACAACAGGTCGAGCTAAATCAATACTTCCTGGATGACCTAAACATTCTTGCAATCTCCCACCACATGTTCGACATCTTACACCAGGATCAATTGCACCAAGTCGCAAATCCATTAAACCGCCGTCGACAGGGTAACCATCTATATCATAAAGTTCAGGCGTAACTATTTTTGCGCATGAAAGTTTTTTAATTTGTTCAGGACTAAGTAATGAAAAACTTATTTCACTTATTTTTTTCTTTATTGTTTTTCTCATTATTCGTATTTATTCTTCAATTTAAATTTAGTGTGAATGTGCAACCCTTGAAGTTCTTCAAGTAATAATTTGAAAGCATATGAAACTTCGATTGGTTCTATTTCTTCTGTTGAACACATAGGACAAAACGTTTTCCCACGTATGTTGTCTTCAATTCCAATTGTCCCGCATTTTGTGCAAATTGGTAAAACAACTTTATCTGAATCATATCTTTCTTTTAATAAAAGTGAAGCACCGTGTGCAACAAGTGCTTGCTGTTCCATTTCTCCTAATCTTAAAGCACCGCCTCTTGAACGACCTTCAATAGGTTGACGTGTTAAAAGAGCAACTTTTCCAGAAGCACGACCATGCAATTTGTTTGCAACCATATATTTTAATTTTAAATAATATAAATTTCCAACAAAAATTTTGGCCTTCATTTTTTTACCTGTAATTCCGTCATACATTGTTTCTTTTCCATCTTCTCTAAATCCAAGTTCAGCCATTTGGTCTTTTAGTTCTTTTTTGCTCACCCCAGAAAATGAAGTTCCATCAATTATTTCTCCTTTCAAACAACCAACCTTCCCTGCAAGTAATTCAAGTAAATATCCAACTGTCATTCGGCTTGGTAAACCGTGCGGGTTAAAAAGAACATCTGGTTTTATTCCTCTTGATGTAAACGGAATATCTGATTCAGGAGCAATCATTCCAACAACTCCTTTCTGACCATGCGAAGTTGCAAATTTATCCCCGAGTTCAGGAATTCTTTGGTCTCGTGTTTTAACTTGAACAATTTTATTTCCTTCGCTGTCTTCTGTAATAAACACAGCTTCTACTGTTCCTTTTTCTTCTTGCCTCATTGTAACAGACCCTTCTTTTTTTGTTCGAACAGAAATTTCCCTTGCTTCTGACAAGAATTTTGGAGGAGACATTTTTCCAATTAAAACTTCTCCTTCATTAACTTCTGCTTCAGGATAAACAATCCCATCTGTTTCTAAAAGTTTATAACTTTCTTCTGTTTTGTATCCGCTTGTATCTTTATCAACAATACCTATTTCATCTTTTAATCCCCCAGCATAATTCATTTCAATTGCAGAATATGGCCTAAAATAAAAACTTCTTCCAACTCCCCGGTCTAAGCTTCCTTTGTTTAAGACAAGAGCATCTTCCATATTGTAACCTTGATAAGGCATAATCGCAACTGTAAGATTTTGTCCAGCAGGATATGTGCTTAATGTATCATAAATAAAACTTCTAACAATTGGTTTTTGGGGATATTGCAAAATACTTACATCTGTGTCCAATCTGCACAAATAATTTGCAGCATATAAACCAAGAGCTTGTTTCTGCGTTTTACTTCCTCTGTTCAATCTTGAACTCTGGTCGTGATTTCCATATGGAACAAGTCCTGTAACAACACCAAAAACATCAACAGTATCAATTTCAAGATGGGTGTGTTCTGAAGTAACTTCTTCTTCATACAAAGAAACCAAAGCATTTTCTTCTTCAGCAGCGTCGAGATATTCTATAAATCCTTTATTTACAAGATAATTCCAATCAATTTCTCCTTGTTCAAGTTGAACCAAGTGTTCATTTTTTAATTTTGAAGCACCATTTTCTAAAATTATTAAAGGTCTTAAAACTCTTCCAGATTCTGTTGAAATTAAAACAACTTGTGATTCGTCTTCGTTTGCAACATTTAATTGAATTGGAAGTTCGCAATTTCTTCTTTTTTCACGGATTTTATCAACAAAATTTTCTGGGTTTTCAACCATTCCTAAATAAATTCCGTTGAAGAAAACTTCTCTTCCCTTTACGCCTTCTTTTTCTAAACCAAAAGATTCTAATTCTTTTAAAAATTTATTTTCATCTAAATTAACTCTCGTTGAAACTCTGCTTAAAATTGCAAGGTTTTTTCTTAAACCAATTTCTGTTCCTTCTGGCGTTTCAATCGGGCAAAATCTTCCATAATGAGTTGGATGAAGTGTTCGTGCCATGAAATTTTCTTGATCACTTGCTAACATACTTGAAACTCTTTGCAATTGAGAAATTGTTGCAAGGTAATTTGTTTTGTCCATGTTCTGCGTAATCCCACTTCTTTCTCCTGTCCAAGAACCGGTTGCAATAGCTGATTCAACACGATGAGAAAATAAAGTTGATTTTGCAATAATTTTTATTGAAAAGAATTTTTTTCGTTTCACAGATTTTTGCAAAGAATATTGAATATCTCGAACAAGAATTCCTAAATTAACTCTGAATAAAGTTGCAAGCAAATCACCTGAAAGCCGAACTCTTTTATTTCCATAATGATCTTTGTCTGTTCTTAATTGAGGATTTTCTTTTGCAATTAAAAATTGTTTTATTAATTTACATAATGTAACAGCTTTTTTCATTCGGTCTTCTTTTTTTTGCCCAATGTGCGGGAAAAGATAAGAATCAATTCTCATTTTAACTCTATCAAGAATTTCTTTTTTTGTTCCTTGTAAATTTGTTTTTTCTGCAATGAACATCATCGCATCTTCACGCGTCGCTAAGTTAACAAATTCATATAAATTAATTATTACACTATCTGTTTCCTTACCAATGTATTTCGCGATTTCAGATTCTTTTATTAAACCAAGAGCTTTCAAAATAACAATTGCGGGCAAATCTTTAAATCGGCTAAATGAAACTTCAAATAAACCTTCTTTACTTTCTGAAATTAAAGTTGGAATTCTATATGTTCCTTTCAAAGAAAACATTTTCAAATTAAGTTCGCCTTTTTTATTTGTTTCAATAAAAGGTTGGTCTTCTGCCAAATCTTCAGCCATAACCATAACTCTTTCATTACCTTTAATTATAAAATATCCACCAGGATCAAGAGGGTCGTTGTAATTTGAAATCAATTCTTCCCTCGACATCCCACTTGTATTACAAATTTTACTTTTTACCATAATCGGAACTCGCCCAATTTCTACTTCTTCAGAATCAATTTGTTCATCTTTTTTTACAGTTATTTCAAGAGAAAGTGGTGCAGAATAAGTAAGCTTTCTTAGTCTTGCATCATAAGGCATTATCAAAGAAGAACTTCCATCAGCTTCGGTAACTTCTGGTTTTCCTATTCTAATTTTTCCTAAACTTATTTCAAAATCTTCATTATTTATTGAAGAAGAAATTTCATCAACAATTTCTTGCATTCGATGTTCAGCAAAATCATTAAATGAAGTTATATTTGATTCAACAAGTGAATGTTCTTTAAGATATTTTTCAACAATAAGGTGCTTGTTTTTTTTCATTTAAACAACTACCCGAAAATACGGCTCCTTTTTATTTTTTCTTTCGATTTTAATAAGATCACCGATAGTGCAACCTTCAGGCAAACAAGGATCACTCAAAAGAATTTTTGGTATTTGTGCTTTTGAAATATTTAATCTTTCTAAAAGTGTTTCAATTTCTTTTTCATTTAATTTAGAATGTTTCGGTTGTAGAATATGCATGTTGGCTTAAATGGGGTTTAATTTTATAGCACAGTTGTCACAAATTTTAACAACTTTCTAATAATAAAAGATAATGAAATTTGGTTTTTAAACGTTTTGGTCGTTCTATATTGTTAAGTTAGAGGTTGGTAATCCCTTATGATTGCCTTTTAAGAAAATGAAAATGAAGAAAAAACGAAAAGGTTTTAAAGGAAAAACCCTTGAAGATATAAAAGAGGGTGAAATGGCTAAAAAGAAAAAAAATAAGAGGATGCTTTTATTTTTACAAATTCTTCGGTGGTTATCTTTAGCACTTGCTATATTGTTTTTCTTATGGTTAGCCAAGAATTTAGGATGGCTAATGATTTAGGAGAATTAATTAAAGAATTTTTACAATTAATATATCTTATAATAATATTTTATATTTGTTATCAAGTATTAAATGCTATTCTTGGTGGGACTTGGGCTACTGAAAATATTATAATTGCTGGAATGGGAATTATTTTAGCTGGTTTATTTGTTATCGTAGGTTTTTTAATTCATCAGGCAGTAATTATTGGGAAATTGGATGAAAGAACACATGGTTTTGAAAAAAGAATTGATAAATTAGAAAAGAAAAAAAATTACTGATTATTAATTTTACTCAATCCAATCAATTCCAACCATTTATTATCACCCTTCAATTTTAAGTCAGTAGCCAACTCATAAGGACATTTTTTAATAGTTTGATGTTTGGTTATGAAATTATAATATATCTCAAATCCCTTTAAAATAACATTTGCACTTTCAACTGAACCGTGAAAACCACGAAAGGTTTTTGTTCTTGCTCTTAAATTATTATGTAATCTTTCAATAGGAATATTAAAGCCCTCACCTTTTGAAGCATTAACTCTATTATGAAAAACATTAACTTTATGAATTTTATTTGAAAATCCATAGACCTTTCTTATTGCATTTGGATAAGCCAACCAACCATCAGAAGTTATAACTTTAATCTGAACTCCTGTTTTTGTTTTAATATTTTTTATTACCTGTTTAACTTCTTTCATTCCCCTAAACTTAACATAATCTGAAGCCACCATAAATTTTGTTTTAGGACAGATAGAATCAATAAACCAATTTCTTTCATTTCCTAATCTTTGTTTATGTGATTTTCTTCTGTGATATTCAACCTCATCAATTTGAACTTCTGCACCAACATTTAATTTTAGACCATTTGTAAAATTTGAAATCGCTTTTGAATATTTAATAATCCATTTGTATATAGAAACATTAGAAGAATTGTGAGGATAAAATGCTTTGAAATGTTCTTGGACTTTTCTTGTGCTTACTCCCCTATAAAATAAATCAATAGCACAGGTTATTTTTTTAGGGTGATTCCTCATTCTAAAAAATCCATCATCTTTAGTAAATGTTTTTTCGCAGTTATTACATTTATATCTTTGAATTAATCCTCTATTTTGAGTTTTCCTTTTAGTCCATTTAATTACATTTTCACTTTTACATTTTGGGCATATTATTTTGTTTTCCATAATATATTTAGGTATCTAACCTTTATATACCTTTAGGTATCTAAATATATATGATTAGGCACCGAAATCTTTATAAAGAGTAGGTATCTAATAAAACTATGAAATTACAAAGTCAGGTAAGTAGAAAAGTTGGTAATACAGAATATAAGAAATCTTGGATAGTAATTCCAAATAAACTTCTTAAATTGCTTAAATGGAAATCAGGACAAGAATTAGAAGGGGAAATAAAAGAAAATAAATTAATTATTAAAAAGAAAAAATAAGATTGTAAAATGAATAATAAAATTACTACAATAGATTTATTTAAAGAGGTTAAGAATAAAATTGGGCTTAATGAAATTAAGAAGAAATTAGATTTACATATTGGAACTATAAATCGGTGGATAAAACTAAACAAAGTTCCAAATAATTATTTTAACGATTTAAATTTTTTATTAAATAATAAATATGAAACAAAAGATAAATTTAGAGATAAAGACCAATTTTTTACAAATGAAAAAATTTCTAAATACTGCTATGAAAAAACATTAAAAATATTAAAAGATTTGGAAATAAATACAGAAGAATATATTTTTATAGAACCGAGTGCAGGTTGTTGTAATTTCTATAATCTATTTCCAAAAGATATGAGGGTTGGGATAGATATAGACCCAAAAGAGAATAAAGAATTAATAAAACAAAACTATCTTTATTTTTTCCCCCCAAAAAATAAAAAATATATTGTTCTTGGAAATCCCCCTTTTGGATTAAGAGGAAACTTGGCTTTAAGATTTATAAATCATTCTTTAAAATTTGCTGATGTTGTTGCATTTATATTGCCCCCTTTATTTGATAGTGATGGAAAAGGCGTTCCAAAAAAAAGAGTTTTAGGTTATCAATTAGCCCATACAGAAAAACTGCCTTTAAATTCTTTTGAATATCCAGATGGAAGAAAAATTGATATAGCAACCATTTTTCAAGTTTGGACTAAAATAAATACAGATAAGATTAAAATTAAAAAAATTGAAAATTGTAAAACTTTTATTAAAGTTTATTCCCTTTCTGATGGTGGAACACCCAGTAGCACAAGGAATAAAAAAATGTTAAATAAATGTGATGTATATTTACCTTCCACTTGTTTTAGTGGAATGAAAACCTATAATTCTTTTGAAGAATTACCTAATAGGAGAGGTTATGGAATTGTAATTTTAAAAGATAAAGAAAAATTAAAAAATATTTTACTTAAAGAAATTGATTGGGAAAAGGTAAGTTTTCTTGGAACAAATAGCTCATTAAATTTAAGAACGAGTTTAATTGAAAACGAACTAATAAAAAGGGGATTTAAAGATAAGGCAAAAGATGGTGGAACTCTTAAGGAATATTTTTAATAATATCTTCAAAAAAAGTAATTAAATCTCCCTCAGTTTTTATCAATTTGGTTTTATGTTTAGTAAATTTGTTTATCTTATTTTCCTTTATATTCTTTAATGAAAAATCAAATTTATGTTCAGTTGTTAAGATACCATTAACTTTTCTATGGTGTAATTTATCCCAAAGAATATCATATTTTTTAGAAAAGGTTATATAAAGTTCATCAGGAGTAAAATCTAAAAAAACTACTGCATCATAATTTCTATTTTTAAAGAATTTTTCGTGTTGAAAAGTAATGCCAGTATTCCCCATAGTTGCAGTTTTTACTTCTATTTTTATACCATTTACTACTATATCCCAATCTTTCTCACGACTTGTTTTTGCCTTTTCCCATTTTACATTAAAATGAGGTTTTAAAATTTCATATAATAGCATTTCCCCGACCTCTCCTTTATCATCAATACTGCTTAATGTTCTTAATGGTTCATATAAAGAAGTTGGATTCCAATTTAACTTTTTTTTCTGTTGTGTTTTTGTAATTTCGTTAATACAATATAAAACTTTTCTTGAAATATGATTTGGAATACAATTCTCCTCTTTTTTCATAAAACCAATAAGAAAAAGAAACTTAAAAACCTTTTTACCAACCTCTAACTTAACAATATATGGTCGTTCCTTTCAAAAAAGCGGCCCCGGAGGGATTTGAACCCCCGACACCTGGATCACTTTCGTATCCTCGCGGTTTCATCGAGGTGTTTCGAAATCGCCCTTCCGCGTTTAAGGAGGGGTGACTTGTCAGGGGAACGGCGTTCCCATACGATAAAAGTCCAGTGCTCTGCCAGACTGAGCTACGGAGCCATTTCTGTTTTTGGGCTCGTAGCGTCCGCGATTTCACTGGAGGCAATTCGAAATCGCCGTTCAGTGCTTCGAGGAAGTTAAAAAGAAACCAGCGGGTTTCTTTTATGAGCTACGGAGCCATTTTTGTTTATCTTCTTACTAATAAGATATTTTTATTAGAAATATTTAGTTTATAAAATTATTCAATTAATTTATTCAACTTATTTTCAAACTCTTCACTTGAAATTGCTCCAACAAATTGTTCAATTGGTTCTCCGTCCTTGAAAACCACAAAATTTGGAATAGAACTAACATGAAATTTCCTAGCAATATCCGAATTATCGTCAATGTTTACTTTTGCAAATTTTATTTTTCCTCCAAAAGTTTCACTCAAATCATCAATAACAGGAGCCATCATCAAACAAGGCATGCACCAATCTGCAAAAAAATCAACCAACACAATTCCACCCGAAATAAAATTTTCAAATTCTTCTTTATTACCAATTTCCAAAACTCCTTCATTATCTGTCATGTTTTTTCTAAAATTAAGTAATTTATAAAATTATTGTTTATTAAGAATACCTGGCTTTATTCAACATATGGTCTTTCACTTTTTTATGAATCTCTTGATCATATCCACGTATATCTAAAATATTAACACAATATTTTCCTTCAGTACAAAATCCAATATTACATTTTGGTTTTAGAAGATTTTTTAATTCTGGAATTGCTTCAGAAATTATCTCTCTTTTTTTCAGTGAACTTGCTTTTCTTTCTGGTTCGCAGGTATTACATAATCTTAAAGGAAGTTCTAAGTCAATTAAATTTATTAAATCATAATTTTCAAAAGTTCCAACACGTATGTTTTTTGGGACAATATAAAGAGCATCTCTTTTTTCAATACCTTTTTGGATCATTTTTCCATACAACATTAATTGTTTTGCTGTATTTTGAATATATGGAATTACTAAATCTGGTTTGCTTTTTAATCTATCATCTATAATTATTGTTTTTTCTACTTTATTTACCAATGAATTAAGGTTCCAAACATTTTCATTAATAGAATTTATTTCTGGTAAAAGATGTGAAATGTTTTTAAAAGCCCGATCTGCTGCAATATAAATAGATTCTACATTTTGTTTTAATGTTGCATGTCTTTTTTGTTCAGACCAAACTCTCCAAGATAAAGAATCTAAAATTTTGACATTAATTGAAGAATTATAATTTGATGAAAATTCCCTTAATTCAAACATAGCTTGTTTTGATTTTTCTAAAAGTAATTCAGGATCAAATGTTTCATGAGCTTCTTTTAAAATTTGTTCAAGTTGTTTCAATCCTTTTTTAAAACCAGCAGAAGCATAATTATTAGATTCAATTATTTTTGGAGATATTTTTAGTCCGTGAGTTTGAATTAAGTCTCCAATATATGAAGAGGAGTTAGGATCTGTAAAAACAGTGTAATGTAAATAAGTATCTCTTGGAACTTGTATTCTTTGATTAAACATAATATCCATTCCATTTTTTTTTGTTAAGTCAAAAAAAGATTCTGTTAAGGAATGTATTTCTCTTGGAACAAAATTTCCATTTTTGTTTTGTTGATCTGCTTCTGTTTCAAACTTAAGGGTTGTTAAAGAATCAAGAGGAACTGTATAAAATAAATTTGCTGGATTATTGTATGGAATAACTTTGTTAAAGGTTTCAACACCACCTAGTTTTCCAAATTTTTCTTTAAACACGTGAGCCATATCTAAAACTTCTTTTGAAATTTTTAAATATTCGTGTAAAATTGTTTGATATTCTGGTTTTGTTAATATTTTTGGAACAGATATTTCCGAAGCAGTAGTTTCTCTTCTTCTACTGCTTGTGGCCAAAGAACGCGAATAAACTAAACCTGTTAAACCAGAATCAATCATTTTTGTTCCAGTTATTCCAAGTGCAATGACTGGCAACCCTCCTAAGGAATGACCTCTTGCAATTCCTGTTGCAGATTTTTTAAATTCAATTTCTCTTAAATCTTCTTTTTCAGGATCTAATATATCTCCTAAAATTTCATTTTCTAATTGTTCAAAATCCATTCCACCTGAAACAAGGGATTGTGCATAAGGAACTAAATCATCTGCACCCAAAAAACTTCTCCCATATTTTTGCAAAAATATTTCCTTTAATCTTTTATTTTTTATTTCTTTACTAGGCAAAACTCCTAACGAAGTTATTTTCAAGTCATCATCTGTTGTAAATTCTTGTCCATTAAATTTTAAAACCATTTTTATTATAGATTCCCTCTAAGAACTCTTTTAATTTAATTAGATTTGTGTTTTCAAATTTTTTTAATGAAACCCCTTTTTCTTTAAGAA
>JAHILJ010000079.1 GCA_018897135.1 Nanobdellota archaeon
TTCTTTTTATCAAAAATTTTCTTAGAATTCTTTGGATCACAATATCTTAAAAAATACCACGACGAGTTTACAAAAGTATCCATTGTATCTGTTTCTCTTCGCGCTTTCCCACCGCACTTCGGACATTTTGTTTTTATCCAAACTTCATTTGTTTCCAAGGGATTTCCTTCCCCAAACTTAACTTTTTTAGGAAGTTCAATCGGCAAATCTTTTTCAGGAATTGGAACAACTCCTGGAGTAACCAATTCAACATCCCAAGCAATTAATCCCTTTTTCTCAATTCGATTTAAATAATCCTCTGTAAATTTATAACCTTCTTTCAACTCTTCTAAACTATTAATTTTCCTAAAAAATTTAGAAAGGAATTGTTTATCTTTAAATGAACTTTCTAAATTTTTGTAAATATTAACTCCAACAACTTCTAAGTATATAACTTCATTAGTAATCTTATTAACGCACTTCAAATAATCTCCTTTTTTTACACTTCCAAAATACCTTGATTTTTCTTCAGGATTCAATGCTCTTGTTTCAATTGTCTTTCCCCCGCTTTTCAGTCTAGAAAACATTTCTTGGTCATAAAAACTAAGTTCTAAAGATTTTTCTTCAATTTTCTTTTTACAAGAATCACAATAAACAACAGGAATCGGCGTTCCCCAATATCTCTGACGAGAAATTAACCAATCTCTTAATTTAAACTGAACAACTTTTCTTCCCAAATTTTTCTCAACCAAATATTTTGTAATTTCCTTTTTAGCTTTTTCATTTTCCATTCCATTAAATTTATCTGAGTTAATCAGCTTACCTTTTTCAGTATAAGCTCTTTTATCTGAAATTTTTCCTTCAATAACTTGCTTTATCTTAATCCCATACTTCTTTGCAAATTCAAAATCCCTTTGGTCATGTGCAGGAACAGCCATCACCATTCCAGAACCATAATCAGCGACGACAAAATTCCCGGCATAAACAGGAACCTTTTCTTTTGTCACAGGATTAATTGCATATGAACCTGTAAAAACACCTTCTTTGCCCATCTCTACCAAATCTTTCTCACTAATAGAACCAAGTTTCTGCAAAAATTTTTCAACTTCTTTTTTTTGTTCTTTTATAACTAAATCAAAAAGTTTTGGATGTTGTGCAGAAATCACCATAAATGTAACACCATAAAGGGTATCTGGACGAGTTGTGAAAATTGGCCACTTCCCACCATTAATCCCAAAATCAATTTCAGTTCCTTCACTTCGACCAATCCAATTTTTCTGCATTGCTTTTGTTCTGAAAGGCCAATCTAAATTATCAATTTCATCTAAAAGTTCGTCAGCATAATCTGTAATTTTCAAAAACCATTGTTCCAAAAACTTAACTTCAACTTCTGTTCCACATCTTTCGCATTTTCCTGTCTGAGCTTGCTCGTTCGCTAAAACAGTTTTACACGAAGGACACCAATTTACAGAAGCTTTTTTCTTATAAGCCAAACCTTTTTCAAACATCTTTAAAAAAATCCACTGATCCCATTTGTAATAATCTGGTTTTGATGTGTTAACAACCCTTGACCAATCATAACTTAATCCCAAAAGCTTTTGTTGCTTCATAAAATTCGCAGTTGACTTTTTTGTATAATCTCCTGGATGAACTTTATCTTTAATTGCAGCGTTCTCTGCAGGCAAACCCAACGCATCATAACCCATTGGATGCAAAACATTAAATCCTTTCATAATTTTAAAACGCGCCAAAATATCTCCAATAGAATAATTCCAAGCATGGCCCATATGCAAACCAGAACCAGAAGGATAAGGAAACATTTCCAAAACATAAAACTTCTTTTTTCCTGAACCTTCCTTAACTTCAAAAACCTTTTTTTCTTCCCATTTTTTCTGCCACTTTGATTCAATAGCTTTAAAATTATATTTCATAGATTAACCAAAGAAAACATGTTTTAATAATTTGTTGTTAAAAGAAAAATTAAAACAAAACCCCATAAATTCTCAATAATTCTTCATTAATTTTATTATAATCAAAATTTAAAAATTCCTGATTTAATTCTTTATTCTTAGAAATCTTCTTAAAAAATTTGCCTGCCTCCATATTATATCTTACAATTAAGTCTGATTTTCTGACATTGAAAATAAAGTTTTTTAATTCACTTTTTTTACAAGGAACATTTCTTTTTAGTAAAAGAGAAATAGCTTTCTCTGTTATTTCTTGACCCACCTCATAAGGAAAACTATTTGTAGTTGAAAGACAAATTTTTTCTACAGATTTATCAAAACCTTCGTAGATTAATTTAAAAGGACTCTTTGACGGCAAATTAAAAAAACCTCTAAAATTAACAAATCTCGTGATAGGTTCAAAATTTTCCCCACTAAATCGATCAATTTAACTTCCATATTCTCTTAAAAAAATTAAACTTTATAAACTTTTTGTCCCGTTACTTTTATATAATTACCACAATCCAAAAGACCAACTTTTAAATATTATCTTTCCCTATATTAAACATGGGAAAAATAAAAGCCTACTTTTCAGGGAACATTGTAACAAGTAACACAGCTGAAGCTTATTCGCTTTGCAAAAAGTCAAGTTTTGGCGAACAAGACGAGGACAAAATAAGATATTCTTTACTAGAATCACTTTTCTTAGTTGAGACCAATAAAATAGAAATATTTTCTAAAAACCAAATATTATCAAAACAAGAACTATTAACAAAATTCAAAAAAATTGATAAAAAATTTTCATTAAAATATCCTGTTTTCAAAGACCTTCGGAAAAAAGGTTATGTGGTAAAAACAGCTTTGAAATTCGGTTCTGATTTCAGAGTTTATGAAAAAGGAGCAAAACCAGGAACAAAACATGCAAAATGGATTGTGTTTGTTGACAATGAATCAGAAAAATTAACTTGGCACGAATTTTCAGCAAAAAACCGAGTCGCACATTCAACACGAAAAAAACTCTTGCTCGCAATTGTAGATGAAGAAAACTCAGTAACTTACTATGAAGTTAGTTGGGTGAAAACATAACAATCTTTATAATATCTTTATTTTTCTATAAATTATGCCTCAACAAGATACCATTCCAACAAAAGAAAGAATTCTAGCAATTTTGCGAAGAAGAGGCCCGAGCTTGCCCGTGCATGTTGCAAGAGAAATGGAAATGAGCATGCTTTTCGCAGGAGCATTTTTATCAGAGCTTCTTTCTGAAAAAAAAATAAAAATAAGTTTTATGCGAGTCGGAAGTTCTCCACTTTATTTTATTGCAGGACAAGAACCTTCTTTAAAAAAATTTTCACAATATTTAGGAAGAAAAGAAAAAGAAACTTACACTTTGTTAGAAACAAAAAAGTTCTTCAAAGACACTGAACAAGAACCTGCAATCCGCGTTGCATTGAGATCAATAAAAGATTTTGCAGTTCCTTTTAAAAAAAACGATGAAATCTATTGGAGATTTTTCACAGAACCAGAAGAAAACTTGGAAGCTCCTGAAAAACCAAAAATTACAAAGATAATTGAAAAACCAAAAGACTTGGAAATTCTTGAAAAACCTGCAGAAAAAAAGAAAAAAACAATAAAAACCAAAACAGTTTCAAAAAAAACAAATGAAAAGTTTTTTGAAAAAGTAAAAGATTTCTTATCTTCAAAGTCTATTGAAATTACAGACATAATAAATTTTAATAAAAACGAACTTATTCTAAAAGTTCTTGTAAAAAATAAACCAGAAATATTAATTGCATATAATAAAAAAAGAATCACTGAAACAGACATTGTAAGAGCGCATCTTAAAGCTTCTGAATTTAGTTTAAACTATGTAGTTCTCTCATTAGCAGAGCCTGCAAAAAAACTAAAAACATTTCTTGAAGCAGCTCAAGCTCTTTCTGCAATAGGAAAAATAGAATAAAAATCTTTAAAAACTCTAAATCAAATTCTTTAACATGGGAAAAACAAAATCAAAACCAATAAGAAGATCTTCTTACACACTTATTAAAGAAGGAATCGAGTTTGAACAAAACTTTGAAAGAAACAAAAAAATTTTAGGAAACACCATGCCAAGCAAGAAACTAAGAAACAAAATGGCTGGCTTTTTAGTTCAAGCGAAAAAGCAAGAAAAGAAAAAACAAGAAATGTTAAAGAAATAATTCTTAACCTCAAAATTTTTAAACAAGCTATTTTTAGTAATTTAGTCTCTGTAGCTCAGTGTTAGAGCGCCGCTCTCATGAACCGAAGTTCGGTGAAGAACCGTTAGGTTGAGTGAGGCGGAGGCCGGGAGTTAAATTCTCCTCAGAGACATATGCTAAAAGTTAGAAATAATCATTTAGTTATTTAAAATAAAAATAAAATGGAAAAAATAAAAAAGGATAAAGAGGGGTATCTTCTGGAACTTACAAAAGAAGGATATTGGAAACCAATCCATTTTAGGATAGGAAAAGAAAAATATAAGTATGATAAAATTCCAGAGGGATTTGTAATACACCATATGGATGAAGATAAGACAAATAACAAAAAGAGTAATTTAATTATAATCCATAAAAATGATCATTGGAGATTACATCGATGGAAAAAAATTCTAATAGCAGAAAGAAAAAACTATTATTCAAAAAAGAAATTATCTAAAGAAGATAAAGTTAATTTGAAACAAACTATAAAACATATACAAAA
>JAHILJ010000080.1 GCA_018897135.1 Nanobdellota archaeon
TAAATTAGATAAAAATATTTCTTGAAATTCAGTATTTTGATTTTCATAGTTTGAAATTATTTTTATTGGGATAATACAACCTTCATTTCCACAATTAAGGTCGCCATATCTTTTTTCTAAATATTCTTGGGCAAGAAAAGCAAAGCTTTCTCCATTTCCAAAATCATTTGAGATATACAATTCTCCAAAACTTGCAAATTGTTTTCCTTGTGCAAAGATTTTGTAAGCTGCATTTAAATCATCATATGAATCTGTTCCTCCTCCAAAATACCCGCACCCTTCACTATCTCCGTATCCTTTAATATAATAAATTCCAGTTCCTTGAGAAGAGCGTATGCAAACAAATGCTTCTTGATAGGTGGGAGAAGAATAATCTACATTGCATGAAACTTCTTGCCCTGTTGTTGATATTGATGTTCCATCTATTTTACAATTATTTTCTAAATTAGTGTAATTATATTCGTCAATAGAATAAAGCTCCATTGTAAAATTCCTTGCGCCACTTTCTTTTTTAATCCAAGCTCCAATTTTGTATCCTGATGCAGGATTTAAACTAACTTTTTGGCAATACATGTTACTTTCTATTTTGTAGGAATCTGTTGCTTTGTTATTATCAAAACAACCAGAATTTTTTGCACACCCCACTGAAGTTGATTTGTTGTTCATAAAGTTAATTGTGTTATCTGCAAAAAGGTCTATTAATATCTGGCTAGAACAAGAAGGCAATGCATCGCTATAAACTTTAAATCCAATAGAATTAATTTCATTCACATCTCCTTTTAAAACTAACCCTACTGTTTTAGAAGTGGTTACCATTAAATTAAGCTCTTTTGAAGTTGCAGGAGTTTTTGCAGAATAATCTGGCGAACAATCTTCAGGAAAACAATCATAATCTGCAGTGTTTTGATTTAAAAGTTTTTTCAACTCTATTTTTTTCCCTAATGAATCTATTATATATGAATTTGAAGCTTGGTTTTTTGCACTAATGTTAATCCAGCCTTGGATGTTGGCTTCTGGCCCATATTTAAAATCAATTGAATGTGACGCATTCCCAACGTCAAAGCTCGCAGAAACATTTCCAATTAAAAAAACAGCAAAAACTAAAACTAAAAACTTTATCACCTTCATTTATTTAAAACTCATCCCAGATTTATAAACTTTCTTGAATACAAAATTATTTAATCTGAGTTGATAATAAAATAAAAGATTAACAAACAAAAAGTTTAAATACTATCGTTGTTACTATTATACAATGAGTCAGAACTTAACAAATCGATTAAAAAAAATTAAAAGAAGGTTGGTAGCAAGAACAGCTGTTGCTTTAGCACCTTTGGTTTTTTCTCTTGAAAGTTTGGTTGCAAATCCAAAATCAATTCCTGAAAAAATCAATTCACCAAAATATGCAGAAGAAGTCAAAATAGACCAATCAGGTTACAAACACTGGCGATTTGGAGATGTATGGTATTCAAATACACCTTTAAAAGAATATTCAGAAGACAAGGAAAAATCTCTTTCAAAAACTTCAACAGATTACGAAGACATCCGAATGGATCCTTTCACTCAACCAAATGATTCTAACTTAGTTTGGTATGGAAGTGGGGATTTAAATGGGGATAATCAAAGAACTAAAGCAGATGCAGATTCTATTTTAGCAAAACATGGTCCTGTTGATCAAGCAAACATAAATGGAAATGGGACTTCTTTTGAAGCAAGTGATTATACTTTATTCCAAAATTTTATCCAAGATTTTTCTAAATTTTTACCTGGAGATTGGAATAAAATTGGAAGCACAGAAAATTATCCTGAAAAATTAAATTCTTGGTTTGATAAAACAGCAACAATAGACCCAACAAGTGAAATCCCTTATGTATATCCTGAATTTATTTGCAGTGATTTTGCTAGAAAAACAGGGCCATTAAATTTCCACGGGTTTGGGGAAATTACAAAAGATAGTTCCTTAATTAATGAGTTGGATCCATTAGGAAGATTAAAAGATTATTCAGATAATGGAAGATTTAATATGCCTGTTTTTTATGTTTCAATTTCTTCTGAAGAAACAGGATTAAATCACGCAATTATTTGTGCATTAACAAATTATCAAGGTCAAGGGCCTTTAGATTTTTCTAATTGGAGATTTAAAGAACCTCAAGATGATTCAAATGTTTTCCCAGGAGATTATTCAATGCCTAATGATTCAAGAGTTAAAATTTATCATTCATTCTTTTTTTATCATGAACCTACAAACAAATTCTATTTTGGTCAAGAACCATTTATAGAATTTAAATTAACAGAAGGCGCACCAGAATTTATTAAAAATGATGATAGATTAATCCTTCAACGTCCATATGTAAATTCAATTAAACCTGAAAAGTTGAACTTGCTTGAAAAATTTGTGTTAAACCAAAATTATCCAAATCCATTTAATTCAAGCACAACAATAAATTATTCAATTCCTCTTGAAGATAAAGTAAAACTTCAGGTTTATGATGTTCAAGGAAAACTTGTTAAAACACTTGTGAACGAAAAACAGCGAGCAGGCGAATATTCTATTGATTTAAATTCTCAAGGACTTTCTTCTGGAATTTATATATATAGATTAAATGGCGAAGGTTCAAGAATTAATAAAACAGGAAAAATGACTTTGGTTAAGTGAGGGTGAAAAACAGAAATATTTAAAATAATCTGTTTTCTGTAACACAGAAAATTACAATATAGAAAATTATTTAAACCATAACTTACCTAAAAGCCTATGGAAACCATATACAAACCAACTAATGAAAGGGACAGCATACCAATTGCTATAATGTCTTTAGATTTAGATAAAGGGATAGAAGGTGTATTGGGTGAGGAAGAATCAGACGTATTTTTTGGACGTCATAGTTCATGTAGGGCAACTTGTAGAGGGGGTTGTAGAGGGTGCTTAGGATGTAGAAGATGTAGAAACGACAAAGCATATAAATTAACTGACTCTGAGATTGATTCATTAGTTTATGAGATTTTAAACTAAATGAGAGCTAAAATTTACAAAAGAACCAAATATTCAAATATAGGTTATCTTAACTTAAAAGCTCCAATTTCTATGCAAGTTGAACTGACTTCCGGATGCAATCAAAAATGCATTTTCTGTTATAATGTTTGGAAAGAAGGTTGTTCCAAAACCTCTTGTATTAAAACCCCTACGAGAGAACAACACCATAAGATAGTAGACAAAATTATCAAAAACGAAGTCTTTGATGTTATCCTTTCTGGTGGTGAGCCATTACTCATTCCTTACCTTGAAGAAATGATAGAAAAATTTGCAATGAAAAAGATTAGTACCATGATTATTACTAATGGTATGCTTCTTACAAAGGGAAGAGTTAAAAAACTAAAAGAAGTAGGTTTAGAGAGCATTCAAGTTTCCTTACATCATTTTAAAGAAAGTATTAATGAGGAAATTACTGGTATAAAAGGTTCTTATAAAAAAACCATAGAAGGAATAAAAAATATCATTGAAATAATTGGGGCAGATTTTCTCAATGTTAATATGGTTGTTGTTCCTAAAACATATAAGGATGTGTATAATATGGGAAAATTTCTTGTTAGTTTTGGTGTAACTTCATTTAGTATTGGATGCTCTTCTGTTGTTGGAGAGATGTCTAACAATAAAGATCTTTTTGTGGATAGAAAAAAATTCTTAGAAATTTATAACCAACTAAAAATTGTAGAAAGGGATTTTGGAATAAAAGTTTCTTTTACAGGGGGTTTTCCTTTGTGTATTCTACCTAATATAAATGAAGCAAAAAAACTCTCAAGCAATTTTTGTGATGCAGGTTTAAACCAATTGGTTGTTGGTCCAGAAGGGAATTTAAGACCTTGTGTATGCATGAATCAGATTGTTGGGAATATATTTAAAGACGATTTAAAAAAAGTTTGGAATGAAAATAAATTTTTAAAAGAAATAAGAGAACTGAAATATCTTCCTAAGGAATGTGAAGGCTGTGAATACATATCAAGGTGTAGAGGGGGGTGCAGAGCTTCAGCAGAAGGATATTTTGGAAAATTAAATGCTGTTGATCCTTTAATGAAATAAAATGGAATATGTTGTATTTAGAAATCCTAGAATGCTTTATAGAGAGGAAGAATATGGTGGATTAATTAGTATAGGATCAAACTTATTCATTATTAAAAAAGAAGAGCATAAATTTTTAAAAAAACTGGACGAAAAAAAGTTCATATTAGAAAAAGATTTAACTGAAAAAGAGAAAAAAATGATTAAGAAATTTACTGAAAAAAATATTATTATAAGAGTAGAATATGATAAGATAAAAGATAAGATAAAGAAAGTAATTTAAAAGAGTTTTAATTAATTATGATATGGAAAAATTAATAATTAAAAATAATAAGGTATTGATTAATCATAAGAATAAGAAAATAATTGAAAAGGCAATAAATCAAGTTGTATCTTTCTTTGGAAAAAAAGGGGTAAGTTTTCAA
>JAHILJ010000081.1 GCA_018897135.1 Nanobdellota archaeon
CCACGTGCACTTTTAATAGGTGCCGTGTCTGATAGAAAAGTTACCCCAAGGATAATTGGCTGGTCTCCCCCGATAGTTCATATTGACGGGGAGGTTTGGTACTCCGCTGTCGGCTCTCCCTATCCTGCGCGTGCAGAAGCGTGCAAGGGTGTCGGAGTTCACGCATTAAAAGGGATCGTTAGCTGGGTTAAGAACGTCGCGAGACAGTTTGTATGATATCTACTAGGTATGTTATTGTCTGAGTGGAACGAGTTTGTAGTACGAGAGGAACCAGACTCGGATGCCTCTGGTGAGCAGTTGTCACATGGCAGGCTGCATAGCTACGCATTGAATGGATAAGAGCTGAATGCATCTAAGCTCGAAGCCATCCGCAAAACGAGACAATTAAGGCCGCGGAAGAAGACCGCGTTGATAGAATTATTGTGTAAGATTCAAGGTTCGCCGAGAATTTCAGCATATAATTACTAAAAGCCTCAATTTTTGTATTTGTTCTAGGAACTAAATTGGATATTCTGTTACTTATTTTTTTGGTTGAGTTTTTTAGAAAGATAAATCTTATTTAAGAGAGGTTTTTTAAGTTAAACCTTAATTAGAAATTTTATGGATTAATTATTTTTTATAGCGAGGAAATTTGTGTTTAACAATTTCCGAGCGAAAATTAATTGAACAAAGTGAGCAAACTTATTTTATTGTCAGTAAAAATTTCAAATTGCAGACAATCAGCAGGAAAGATTAGAATTAGTTGTAATTTTTTAAAAGTAACAAACCGAAAGGTTTATAAAATTTAAATTTATTGGTTTGTTATGATAAAACCTACAAAAATGGAAATGTATACCCTCAAAGATATGCAAGAATATGCAAAATTAATAGGAGATATAAAATATTGGAAAGGAGCATTGGATTATGTATCCTTTAATAAGATTGAAGAACATTTGATATTCAATGCAGAAAATACTCTTATGGCAATTAAAAGTTGTAAAGAAAATGTCCCTGATGAATTAATTGAACAATCTGATTTAAAAATTAATAAATTAGAAATTGAATGTTCCAACATTTTAAGAAAAAAGTAATTCTAAAATCCTCAGAGATTACACACCAAAATTAAAGTGAAATAATTAGCCTCGTTGAAAAAAAATAAATAATTCTCCACCCCAAAATCCACAAACACAAAAGTTTAAAAGGAGTTTTACTTAGTTAGATTAGACTGTTAGATTTCGAATGAATTCTGGTAGTAGAAAAGTGTAAGGAGGAAAAAAATGAAAACATATGTAGGAAATTTGCCTTTTACTGTTGACGATGCTGGCTTGAAAAAGATTTTCGAATCGTACGGAGAAATTGAAGAAGCTACAGTTATCAAAGATAAGTTTTCTGGTAGATCTAAGGGATTTGGATTTGTAACCTTTAAAGATGATGCAGCTGCAAAAAAAGCAATTGCTGAAATGAACGAAAAAGAAGTTGAAGGTAGAAATTTAGTTGTGAACGAAGCAAAACCTTTTGACCCAGATAGACCAAGAACACCTAAAAGAAATTTTAATTCTTCACCAAGAAGATATTAAATTGTCTTAAATTTATTTTATTTTTTATTTAACTTTTTTCAAAAGCAATTTATTTTGCTTTACTAATTCTTTTTGATTTATATGTCTCTTTAAGCACATATAAACTTTTAAACTTCCCCTATTATAATTTCTTGGATGATAACTTTACCAGATTATATTGGGTTAAATGCCTTTGGAATTAAAATGCCTGTGATTTTTCCAGGTGATAATATAATTGAAATGGTTTATGGTTCTTTAAAAAAATGTGTTAAAGACAATTTATTAGCAGATAATTCAATAGTTTGCATCACAGAATCTGTTGTGGCAAAAGCACAAAATAATTATGTAACCTTAAATGATATTTCTAAAGAAGTTGCAACAAAATTAAGTTTAGAAGACAATTCTACTGTTGGTGTTTTTTTCCCGATTGCAAGTAGGAATAGATTTTCTTCTATTTTAACGGGAATTTCTAGAGCAGTTCCAAAAGGAAAAGTGTGCGTGCAATTCCCAAAAGGAAAAGACGAGGTCGGGAATGAATTAATCGACCATCCTTCAACAGGTATGAATTATATTAAATTTTATAAGGAAATCATTAAACAGGAAAGTGCAACTCCTTTTATTATAAGAAGCGACTTTCACAAAGACATGTTTTCTCAAAATCCTGACGGAATTATAGTTTCTTCTATTCATAGTAGAAATGAGGATTTGCGAATAATAAAAAAAGATTTCAAAAATTGTTTAACTTTGCAAGAATTGTGTAATGAACAACAAGATTCAAGAGGATGGTCTGAATGGGGATTATTAGGAAGCAATTTATCTTCAAATGAAAAATTAAAATTAGCACCAAGAAATTGCTATGAAATTGTAAGAGAAATTCAACAAGAAGTTAAAAAGGGTTTAGGAAAAAATATAGAAGTTATGGTTTATGGTGATGGCGCATATAAAGATCCGAGCACAGGAATATATGAATTAGCAGACCCTGTTGTTGCATTTGGTTACACTTCTAAATTAGAAACCCCAAGACGCGGAGTTAAATATAAATTTATAGCTGATAAAGGAATTAATCAAGGACAAACTAAAAATCAGATAGCAGATATAATTAAAAAAGAAGGTGCAAAACAACACGAAATAAATAGCATGTCTTCAGAAGGAACAACCCCAAGAGCATTAAAAGACCTTGCAGGAACTCTTGCAGATTTGGTTTCTGGTTCTGCAGATGCAGGAACTCCTTTAGTTATAATAAATGGTTTATTAAATTAATTCTTTTTATTTTTCATTAATTCTTTTTGATTTAAATACATCAGAATAACTGCAGGAATTATAAAAAGCCAGTCTACTAAAAAAGTTAGGACTAAAAAACCTAAAGCAATTATTGAAAATATTATGACTTTAAGAGATTTCATTTTTTATTAAATAATTTTTAGTTTTTAATATTTCCTAAAAAGCACTTAAGAAATTTAAAATTCCTGCAAAAGCAACCCAGATTAAATAAGGCCACAAAAGATATGAAGATTTTTTAGAGATTTTTTTTGTGATTAAAATCATTCCAACAATTGATGCTTCTAATAAGATTAATTCAAAAAAAGAAAGCAAAGGATTTTTCAGGCCAAAGTAAAGAACACTCCAAAGAATATTTAAAAAAAAGTTTATTCCAAAAACCCAAGCAAGTTTTGATTTGTCTTTATTTTTTGAATTTATCCAAGCTAAATAAAGTGAACATGCTATTAAGAAAAAAAGAATATTCCAGACAATTGGAAAAACCCAATTTGGAGGAGTGATTGAAGGACGAACAGAATTGTACCAATCTGTACTTGTGTTCAGTGAAGTAAAAATGCTTCCGATTAATGCAACTAAATAAACGATTATTAAACATAAAATTAAAACCTTCCAATTTGTTTTGCTCTTTTTCATAAAACAATTAACAAAGAATTCTTTTTAATATTTCCTAAAGCCCAAAGTTTTCAATCAGGTTTTCAATTGCTTTGTATTCTTGCAAAAATTCAAAACCTTTTGGGGTAAGTGAAAATGTTTTTTTGTCTTTTTTATCAATATCGATTTTCATAAAACCTTTGCTGATTAATTCATTTACATATTCTTTAAACATTTGTGGTGAAAGGTTTGACGAATACAAAAGTCGCGTTGGCTTTATGTTTCTTGTTTTTCTAATTGAATCAAGAATGTCCCGAATAACTTGCAATCTTTCTCGCTTTTTTGTCATTATTTTAACCCCGTTACTTTAATTACACCATATAAAAATAAAAAGAAAATGATTAGATTAAGAAAATAAATATTTATTATCATGTTCTGATTACCCTTAAAAAAGAAAACAACAAGGGTATTTGAAAGCCATGCAAGAAAATTTAAAAGCATTGCTACAAAATAAAACTTTCTAAATTTAAATTGTTTTTTTCCTTCTGAATAATTCATATAACTTATTATTGTTGCAACTGCAAATAAAACAACTTGAGATAATAACATAAAACTTAGTCCGCCCCAAAAACAATCTAAAATAACTAAAATTAAAGCCATAATATAAAATAAAGAAATTTTTGGATTAATCAATGAACTTGAATATTTTGTGCTTTCACCTTCGATGTTTTTCCAAATCAAACTATAAAGAAGGAAAAAACCTGCCATAATTAAAAAATATTCGAACAAACCAGTGATAATTGCCCTGTAAGCTGGATTTATTAAATTAAAAAACAAAAATGCTCCGAGGATATAACGAACTAAAAATCCAATTCCATAAAAAAGAAAAGCGTTTCTAAAATACCTAATTCCTTGATGAGAACTTAATTTGAAAAGTCTGTGCGTTCTTAAAACAATTGCTGTGCAGATAATTCCGATTATTAATCCGAAGAATATTTTCAAAATTTCTTTGTTTGCTGCAAGCCATTCATATACCATAAAAATCAAAAGTTTATGGTTATTTAAAGATTTATATAGAGGAATGTTATATAGTTTTTGTTCTCATGCTTTATAAAGAAATTTTTGCTCAGATAATTATAATATTAAAAATTTCATCTCAAATTTTTAACCTCTTACACACACCAAGGAGCACAACATGATGGCTGGTTTTCCAAATATCTGTGCTCCTTTATTTTCTAACTTTCTGCTATGCAAATTTAGTTCACTTTGTTCACAATTAATAAATTTTGCCAAACTTTGTCAAGCCAAAATTTTAAAGAAAATAATTAGGATAACTTAGATTTACATATTAATAATTTTAGCGACGGAAAAATCTGACAGCACGATTTTGTAGCCAAGACATTGAGCAACTTGTTGCGAACTAATTTTTACATTCTCTAAATTTTCTTAAACCACTAACTTTTTAAACTGTATATTCTGTATATTTTTGTAAGTCAAGCAGTTGGCTTCGGGATTCGGTTCTTAAGTGAACAGAAAATAAATATGATTTTCGAATTCTGAGGAAGGTCTGCCCACTATAAAAGGTCATTCGTGAAAGCGAATTGTCGTGAGGCAAAGCTCTGCTACAGAAACGCCACAGTTGCTTTTGAGCTATGAAACTTGCGTGGAGCTACGAAAAAGCAGATTTGATGAAACGAGCATCTTGATCAGTGCAAGGTTAAACCGCTTAGTTAAATGCCAACACTTTCCGTTCGTTCGCGAGGAAAGACAGAAGGTGGCCTATGCTTGACTTACTTTTTTATTTTTTCTAAACATTTAAAAAACTCAGGTTATTCTCTTTTCTACGGGAATTTAGCTCAGCGGGAGAGCACATGACTGAAGCTCATGGTGTCCGGGGTTCGACTCCCCGAATTCCCATTTTTAGAAAAGGAGTCGGACAAATTGGTTTAAGAAACTTTCAAATTAGGAGATGGTGCGGAAGAAACTTTGGTTCTTCTGCGTGAGATTCCCCGAATTCCCATTTTTTATAATAAGATGAATTATCACTCGCTTCACTCGTGTATCTTATAAAAATCGACTTCGTCAAATTGTCGGATTAAAAATATTAATGCGAAAATTCAAACGCAAGTGGAATTTGAGCAAATCAATCGTGAGCGTTAGCGAACAAACCTTTAAATTGGAAAAATTAGTTCTCTTTATATAAACTAAATTCAAAAGAAGATGTTGGTAAAATTTCAGTAGATTCTACAAGAACTCGACTAATACATGCAGTTGTTACATTTCTTTTCAATGCTCGTGAGGCAATAATATTATAAGCTCTTTGTTTTACATTTCCAATCCCCCCACCATAAGAAAGAGTTCTAAAAATTCCCAAAATTCCTGTTTGAATATTTAATGTACCCTCTCCAATTTTTTCTCCCAAATCTCTATCTTTTGCATCATCTCTTGAACAAATATCTACGCCTTTAACTCTTCTAGGTTCAGGAATCTGACATCCTACAAACAACCTCTCTGAATAAACCTTTTCCATATGTTTCTCTATGGTTGGCTTTTTTTAAACTTTTCGTATTACCAAACTTTTTTGAAAATCTCTTAGTATCCCTCTAAACCTCATGCTTCTGGAAATTTTCCCAAAAATTCCCATTTCAAAAAGAATTAAAAACTTTTATAAATAAGGTTTAATTAAATTAAACATGGCAGAAAAAGGGGTAAGTTATATTCTTGGAATTGTTAGTTTAGTTTTAGCTTTCTTTGTTCCTTTAGCAGGTGTTACTTTAGGAATTGTCGGACTTGTTCAAAACAAAAAAGAAAAAGGAGACTTTGCAAAAAAAGCAAAAAAACTTAATGTTCTTGGAATTATCGTCGGAGCACTTTTATATATTACTTCAATTTTATTATTAATCTTTTCACAAGGGCTATCTAATTTAATTTAAAATGAAAAACAAAAAAGCTGCAATGGAGATGAGCGTCGGAACAATCGTAACAATTGTTTTACTAATGAGCGTTCTTGTTTTGGGAATAGTTCTTACAAAAAGTATTTTCGAAAGTTCAAAAGGAGCAATTGATATGACAGATCAACAACTTCAAGCTGAAATTTCAAAATTGTTTGCAGAAGAAAAAGATTTAGTTATTTATCCTACTTCTGGAAAAATTACTATTAAAGTTGGAGAAAGAGATCAAATTGTTGTTGGAATTAGAAATAATGCTGATTCTGCAGATGTTTCAACAGAATTTACATACGAAGTTTTAGTAAGTGGGAATGATTGTGGATTAAATAAAGAAGAAGTTGAAAATTGGATAAGTATAAAACCAGAAGAAACAATTTCAATACCTATTGGGGGATTTGAAAAAAGTAGGATTAATTTTAAAATCCCAGAAGGAACTCCAAATTGTTTAGGTGAATTTAGAGTTACTGTTAAAAGAGGTAGTAAAATATATGACTCAGAATTATTTAGTGTTGAAGTTAAAGCTTAAACCCTAGTTTTTTAAATTACACTTTCTTAAACTAACCATGCCATTGAAAATCTATAATACCTTAACAAGAAAAAAAGAAATCTTTAAACCTTTGAAAAAAAGGCGTGTTGGATTGTACACCTGCGGTCCGACAGTTTATTGGTATCAACATATTGGAAATTTAAGAACATATATTTTTGCAGATATTTTGAAAAGAACTCTGGAATTTAATAATTACAAAGTTAAACAAATTATGAATGTTACAGATGTGGGGCATTTAACTTCTGATGCAGACGAAGGTGAAGACAAAATGGAAAAAGCTGCTGCAAAAGAAGGGAAAAAAGCAAAAGATATTGCAAATTATTATTTGAAAATTTTTAAGCAAGATTTTAAGAAGCTAAATATTTCTGAACCAGATGTTTGGTGCAAAGCAACAGAACATATTAAAGAACAAATTGAATTAGTTAAAATTTTAGAAAAAAAAGGTTTTACATACAAAACCTCTGATGGAATTTATTTTGATACTTCTAAATTAAAAGATTATGGAAAACTTGCTAAATTAAATATCAAGGGTTTGCAAGAAGGTAAGCGGGTTAAAGTTGGCGAAAAGAAAAACAAGACAGATTTTGCACTTTGGAAATTTTCTGAAAAACTTGGAGTTCGGCAACAAGAATGGGATTCTCCTTGGGGGGTTGGTTTTCCTGGATGGCATATTGAATGTTCTGCAATGTCTTCAAAATATTTAGGAAAACAATTTGATATTCACACAGGAGGAATAGACCATATTCCTATTCATCACACAAACGAGATTGCTCAAAGCGAATCTGCTTTTAGAAAAAAACCTTGGGTGAAATATTGGATGCACGGAGCTTTTTTAACAAATAAAAAAGGGGACAAAATAAGCAAAAGCAAAGGCGGGCTTTACACTATAAGTGAATTAGAAAAAGAAAAATTTGAACCTTTAATTTATAGATATTTTTGTTTAACAACTCATTATAGAAAACAACTTATTTTTTCCTTAGAAAATTTAGAAACTGCAAAAAATTCATACTCTCGTTTAAAAAATTTAATTTCAGAAATAAAAGATTGTGGGAAAATTAATAAAAAATATTTGAAAGAATTTGAAAAAGCAATGAATGGTGATTTGAATACACCAAATGCTTTGCAAGTTTTATGGAAATTAGTTCGGGATAAAAAAGCTGAAGGAAAAATTAAAACAATTGAAAAAATGGACGAGGTTTTTGGTTTGAAACTTTTAGAAAAAGAAAAGGTTGAAGTTCCTGTGGAAATTAAAAAACTTGTTGAAGAAAGAAATTCTGCTCGAAAAAATAAAGATTGGAAAAAAGCGGATGAGATTCGGGAAAAGATTAATAAGCTAGGTTATATTCTTGAAGATACAAAAGAAGGAAGTGAGGTTAAGAAAAAATGAAACTTGAAACAAAAAGATTAATTTTAAGAACTCCAAAAATAAGCGATTGGAAAGATATTGTTGAAGGAATTGGAAATTTAAAGGTTTCAAAAAACGTTTCTTCTGTTCCTTATCCTTATAAAAAAAAGGATGCATTAGATTGGATAAATAAACAAATAAAAGAATCTAAAAAGAAAAAAAAGAAAGGTTATTCTTTTGTTATAGAATTAAAATCTGAAAAAAAAATTATTGGAGGTTCTGGATTACATAAGTTAAATTTAGAAAATGGAACTGCTGAAACCGGTTCATGGATAGCAGAACCTTATTGGAGAAAAGGATTTGCGACTGAAGCCAAAATTGCAATTAATAATTTTGCATTTGATAAATTAAAACTAATAAGATTGGAGTCTCGTTCTTTTATTGATAATAAAGCTTCTAATCAAATGTCAAAAAAACTTGGATTAAAATTAGAAGGAACTTTAAGGCAATCTGAAAAATGTAAAGCTACAAGAAAAGTTCATGATGCTAATATTTGGGGAATTTTAAAAGAGGGGTGGAAGAAAAAACATAAAATAAAATGACATTTATAGATTTAAAATACAAGCCAAAACGAACAGATGTGATTTGTCAATATCATGTTGTTCCAGAAAATGGAAAAAGTTTGCGAGAAGTTGCAGACGCTGTTGCAGGTGAGAGCTCGATTGGGACGTGGACAGAAATAAAAACAATGGAAAAAGGAATTGGGCAAAAACTTGCTCCGAAAATTTTCTATATTGATTTTACAAATTCAAAAATAAGAATTGCATATCCAATTGAACTTTTTGAACTTGGAAATCTTCCGGAAATTCTTTCAAGTATTGGCGGAAATATTTTTGGAATGAAATCTGTAAAAAAACTTTTCTGGGAAGATATTGATATTCCAAAGAAAATGTTGAAAAGTTTTAAAGGCCCACAATATGGAATCAAAGGAATTAGAAAAATGTTAAAAATAAAAAATCGGCCTTTAGTTGGAACAATTGTAAAACCAAAAGTTGGATTAAGTGAAGCAAAGCACGCGAAAGTTGCATATGATGCTTGGTTAGGTGGTTGCGATATTGTGAAAGATGACGAAAATCTCACGAGCCAAAATTTTAATGAATTTAAAAAAAGATTTATTTTAACAAATCGAATGCGAAAAATTGCAGAAAAGAAAACAGGGGACAAAAAGGCTTATTTAATTAATTGCACAGCAGAAACTCAAGAAATGTTAAGAAGGATAAAATTTGTTGAAGAGCGAGGAGGAAATTATATTATGTTAGATATTTTAACTTTGGGTTGGGCTTGTTTACAAACTGCAAGAAATTTTACAAAGCTTCCAATTCATGCACATAGAGCTGGTCATGCAATGCTTGATAGAGATAAAAATTTTGGAATGAGCATGGAAATTATTGCACAATTTGCAAGAATGGTTGGCGTCGATACATTGCATATTGGAACAGCTTATGGAAAAATGTCAGGAGGAAAAGATGAAATTTTGCATATTGAAAAAGAAATCGAATCTGATTCAACAGAAAAAACAAAACAATATTTGAACCAAAAATGGTTTGGAGTTAAGCCGGTTTTTGCTGTTGCTTCTGGAGGAGTTTATCCAAGTTTGGTTCCGAAGATTATAGAATTTATGGGAAACGACGTTGTTCTTCAAGCTGGTGGAGGAATTCATGGACATCCCTTAGGAACTGTGTCTGGAGCAAAAGCAATGAGACAAGCTGTTGATGCTTCTTTGAAAAAAGTTTCTTTAAAAGAATATTCCAAAACCCATGAAGAACTGAAATTGGCGATTAAGAAATGGGGGCTGTGATGAAAAACAAATTTAAAAAATCTGCAAAAGAATTTAAAGAAGAATTTAAAAAATCAATAAACACAGGAATTGTGGCTGCATTTGGTTTTTTAATTGCACTTGTATGGAGAGATTTAATCACAGAAGTTTTAAATAAAATTTCTTCCAATTCTCTTGTGCAGGGAAAATTAATTGCTGCAATTATAATAACTTTAATCTGTGCTTTTGGGATTTATATTTCTAGTAAAATATTTTCCCCTAAAAAATGAAATACCGTCAGGGCGTTTTCTTTGTTGTTTATTTTAAGAAAAATGAAAAAATAAAATATTTAATTTTGAAAAGAAACCTTCATTGGAAAGGGTGGGAATTCCCAAAAGGAGGTTTTGAAAAAGGTGAAAAAATTTTAGATGTTGTGAAAAGAGAACTAAAAGAAGAAACAGGATTAGATGCCTTGAACATAAAAAAGTTTAATTTTTCTGGGAAATATAAATATGAGAAAAAATATGCAGACAGGAAAGGATTGCTTGGTCAAACATTTGAAGCACTTTACGCGATTGAAGTGAAAAAAGCAAAAGTGGTTTTGGATAAAAAAGAACATTCAGAATTTGCTTGGAAAAAGTTTAATCGTGCTTTTAAAAAATTAACTTGGAAAAATCAAAAGAAATGTTTGAAGATTATTGATGGGTGGTTGAATAACATAGGGGATAAAAGAAGTTTTGCCAGATTTCTTCGCTAAAAAATAGTTAATAGAATAATAATCTATTAGCGAAGAGCCTTGACAGAGTCTGGCTCGTAGTAATCAATCCTGTGAATTTATGAACACAATTATTAAAAACAACTTTTCCTTAAATTAATAATGAAATTTAGAGAACATAAAACAAAATCAGGCACTTTGATTCTTGCTGGAAAAAGTGCAGAGAATAATGAAGAATTAATTAAGCAGGTTCAACCAAATGAAGATGTTTTTCATACTGCGATGCCAGGAAGCCCTTTTGTAAACATAAAAGGAAAAGCAAAATTCGGTGATAGAAAACAAGCTGCGATTTTTTGTGCAAAACATAGTCAAGATTGGAGGGACAAAAAATCAGATGTTATTGTTCATAAATTTAAAGGAAAAAATATATTCAAAGACAAAAAAATGAAAACAGGAACTTTTGGAATTAAGAAGTTCAAAAAAATTAAAATTAAAAAAAGTGAGATTGAAAAGTTAAATTAAGTTTTATAAATTTCAATTTTCTTTTCTCCAAAATCGTCTACTAAAAAAATATTTACAACATCCATTTTTCCTTCTAAAAGAGTTTGATAAACTTTTGTATATTTCCGTTTGCATTTGTAAACATTAGAATTGCAAAAATTTATAGATTTCGCAAATCCCATTATTTCTTTGTCTTGTAATTCTTGAGCCAAAAGCATTCTACAATTTGGAACTGGCTTTTTATTTTCACAACTTATATTAGAAAGTATTTCCATTGATCCAAATATTTCTGGGTTTAATTTAAAAGCATTATTTCTCAAAAGAACTTTCTTCTTTTTTACTGCTTTTTTTATTTTATTATCTGCCCTGTTTCTTAATCTACTTTCATAAAAAAAGATAATTTCTTTCTCACTAATACTATTTTCTTTTAAAATATCCATATATTCTTTTGGCAATTTAAAATTTTTATTAAACTCTTGTCTTTTGTCTGGAGAAATTGATAAATCTTCTACTAAAAAACTTAATGACACTTTCTTTCCTATTTTTCTTGATTCTTTTACTAAACTACAAGCTAACTTAAAAGTAAATGTTGATTCTTTATTTAGCTCTTGGATAATCTTTTCTTTTTCTTTTGTTATCAAATAGTGCCCCCCTTCAATAATTGTTTTTTCTACAACTTCCAAGAGCATTTTTTTTATAATCTCTTCAAAATTTAAATTATACATTTTTTATTCCATACCCCCCTAAAATTCTATTATTTTCAATTGCCAAATTTTTAATTTTGCTGTTATACTCTTTTAATGTTTTCCAATCAACTTTACACATTCTTTCTGTCCAAATTTTTGCAGCCTTTTCTGTATCAATTAAATCTTGTCCTTGGAATTTATCTTTTACAAATTTCCATGAAGGTGCGCCAGGAAGAGGGAGTAATGGGGAAGGATCAACTACTACAACATGATCATACTTTACCAAATCTCTTGCAAAATTGTATGTGTTTTCTAATGATTTTTCAGATTCCCCAATACCCCCTAAAACAAAGGAAACATACATTTGGATTTTAGCATCGTGTAGTTGTCTTACAGCATTCCAATTTGTGTCAACAGAAGTTGTTCCTTTTGTTATACCTGTTTTTAACATTTCATTATCGCCTGAATCAAGCCCCATATTAACCCTCTTTACATTCATCTCTTTGAAATATTGAATCATTTGAGGAGTTATTTCATCTGCTCTTGAAAAAACAAATAATTCTGTGTCTAAATCCTTGGGTCTAGACTTAACCAAATTTTCTAAATAATTTGAATTTC
>JAHILJ010000082.1 GCA_018897135.1 Nanobdellota archaeon
AAAAATCTAGAAAAGTTTAAATACTACTTAGTGCTACTAAGTATCACGATGGAAAATATAAGTTTAAAACTTGAACCTAATTTTTTGCATGCAATAGAAAAAATAATGAGAAAATATAATTATATGACAAAAGCAGAATTTATTAGAGAATCTATTAGAGATAAAATAAAAAAACTTGGAGAAAAAGAAATTGTTATGAACAAAGAACTTATGTTACAGATTCTTAATAGTGAAAAAAATATTAAAAAGGGAAAGATAAAAGAATTTAAATATTAGTAAATTTTGTGTGTTCCAATAGCTTGAATAATTATGCAATCGTTTTTTGAATTAATAATATAAATTGCTCTTCTGTTTGAACCAAGTCAACATGCCCATTTACCTTTAAGTTTTCCATGAAGCTAATGAGCACTATTTGCCTTATACGGATTTTCTTTTAATTTATCAAGTTTGTTTTTAATATCTTTTCTTGAATTAATATACTCTCTTAATATTTTTTCTGTTTTTGAATTTGCCGTGAATAATTTATGCATATAAAATAGAAAGGATTAGAATTTATAAATATCAATGTTTAAATATTTTCAACACCTAACCAAACTTCCAATTTTCTCTTTTCTGTTCTTTGAAATCTTTTTCAATTTCTTCAAGTGAAGCAATATCAAAAACTCCCCTGTCTTCTCGCAATAAAGTTATTCGCGGGAACCGTAAAGCCCATTTTGATTCATAATTCGGAGAACGCTGAAGATCTTGATAATGAACTTGAACAACAATCTTTGGTTTTATTGTAACACTTTTTCCTTTTTCCTTAACAATCAACGGCTTCAAAATATTTGTTAAATTTTCAAAAGTAATTTTATTATCTTCTGTTTCTTTTTCCAAAATTCCTGTTCCCACTTTTCCAATTTCCAAAAACTTTTTTCCTTTTCTGCAAGACAAAATAAAAGACGAAAGCCAACCACCTCTTTTTCCAGCACCCCATTCTGCACCTGTAATTACCAAATCCAATTCATTTGTCTCTGGTTTTAATTTCAACATATGCCCGACTCGCCGACCAGGTTTATACCCTGCATCCAAATTCTTTAACATAATTCCTTCTTGATTATTTTTTAAAGCTTGTTTGTAAAATTCCTCTATTTCTTTTTTACTTGAAGTTTTTTTAAACCTTGAATAAATTAATTTGTAAGGATGCTTTGTAATTATTTTTTCAATCAACTTCCTTCTTTTCTCAAACGGTTCTTCAAGCCAAGATTTTCCATTATAATACAAAACATCAAAAATATTTACCTCAACAGGAAGTTTTTTTTGCAAATCTCCAATATTATACTTTCTTCTAATTCTTTGAGAAATCGCTTGAAAGTCTGTGTACTTTTTTGTTTTCTTATCATAACCAACAGCTTCTGAATCTAAAATAAAAGAATCTCCTTTAATAAAATCCCGAATATATTGTTCAACTTCTGGAAATTGCTTTGTAACATTTTCTAATCTTCGCGTAAACAAACTAACCTTATTGTTCTTTTTATGAATCAACAACCTAAAGCCATCATACTTATATTCAATTGCCAAAGGTTTTCCAAGTTGCCTAAAAGCATCTTCAATATCTTTTGCTTTTTGAGCAAGCATCGCCTTAATCGGCTTTCCAACTTCAAGATTTATTTTTTCCAAGTCCTTTAATTTTCCTTTTTTACAAATTTCAAAAACAATTGCAACATCATTTGATTTATCAATTGCAAGTTGAACTTTCGAAGAATCTTCTTTTTTGAAAAATGCAACAGCTAAAGATTCCCGAATCGTGCTTTCCTGAACACCCATTCTCAAATCCCCAATTAAAGTACGAATAAGATATTTTGCTTCAATTGGATCAGCAGAAGTTAAAAGTTCTGTAATCAAACCCAGCTTTTTTCCAACAGTTCCTTTTCCTTCTAACTCGGGGAGCTTTCTCAAATTTTCAAGAACTTTTTCTGTTTCTAAACAATAAGAATGCAAAGTACTTTGTTTTTTATGCAAAGTAAATTTCTCTGCAACTTTTCCTAAATCTCCAATCGCTTTCCATTCTGCAACAATTTTTTTTGATTCAATTCCTGTTGCTTTTGAAAGTGCTTTAATTGCAATCTGATTACTAATTCCAATTCTACGCTCGTCATATTCAGGATAAATCTCTCCAAGTAATAAATACAAAACATCTTTGTCTTTTTCAGAAAGTTGTTTTAAAAATTTCGAAAGAATATCAATTTTCTCCAATCGCTTTGTTGTAGACGAAAGTTCTTCATAAAGTTGAGCAAGTTTCAGATATTTCATTTTGAATTTCTAACAATCCCCCAAATCGCTGTGATAATAAAAATTGCTTGAAGAATTATAAAAATAATATCTTTCAAATAAATACTATAAACTTCTAAACAAATTCCGCCAAGAATCAAAAGAGTATAATACACTTTTCTTTGTTCTTTATTTCTTTTAGAAACAATTGTTCCAACAATTATTAAAATCAAACCTAAAATCGAAATTGCGTGAAAAATTGTAAATTCCATTTTCTCTTTTTAATATTAAGAGAAATTAGTTTTTAAGTTTACTCCTGACTCCATCCATATTAAATTTTTTACCAGGGCAAGTTTTTTTCACACCAGGAAATTCTCTATGCCCAACAACGTCTTTTGGTTCTAATCCATATTCTTTTAATTTCTTTTTTAAAAATTTCAAAAGTGTTTTCATTTGTTTTTGTGTTGGAAAATTTTCATCAAAATTTCCGGTTAAACAAATTCCAATTGAATTTTTATTATAACCAAAAATATGTGCTCCAACAAATTTTTCATCTCTGCCTTTTTTCAATTGCCCATTTTTCTCAATAACAAAATGATATCCAATATCTTCCCAACCTCTTTTTTTATGCCGGACTTTAATGAACTCTGCACAATCTTGGTTTTGTTCAGAATGATGCACAACAATTTTCTCAACTTTTAATAAATGTTCCATAAATTTTCAAAGAAACCAAACTAAATAAATTATCTATATACTAAAACATATATTTTACAAGATATACTTTAGAGAACATACTTTATTTCTTATCTTTCCAAAAAGATTCAGCTTCTTTTTCCATTTTCTCTAACCTCGTGTAATAATCTGGAAACTCATTAAGATG
The DNA here is from genome assembly GCA_018897135.1 of Nanobdellota archaeon. GTDB lineage: Archaea > Nanobdellota > Nanobdellia > Pacearchaeales > GW2011-AR1 > JAHILJ01. The sequence continues at coordinate 3,131 of JAHILJ010000082.1, forward strand.
TGCCAAAGCTATTTTTCCGGTCATCAAAGAATCATTATCTGTAACATTTGTCTTCGGATTTTCTGTTCCGTGCTCAAGTTCAACATCCATTCCTTGCCTAAATTGTTCAACATCAAATTTACTCCAATCAACAATCAATTGTTCACCAATTTCTTTTGCTTCTTGTATTGTAAAATGTTTTGTTATCATAAATTAGAGAAAGGTGGGGAGTTTTTAAGAGTTTTGGTGAAATTTAATGTTTTAATTTAAAATATTTTGTTTGCAAAATTTAATATTTGTTTTGCATAATGCTCTCCTGATTGAGTTAAAGAGAAAGAAGTATCTGGATCATCTTTATATCTTTGATTCTTTTTTGCATACTCTTTTTCTACAAGATCTAAAACTCCATTAAAACATTGTGCTTTTACAAATTCTAAATAATTTGTTGAATTTCTGTTTTTTAGCAATATATGCAATGAACCTAAAACTTCATTATCTATTGATTTTTTGGCATAAAAATTTTATTGAAATATACTTTTTAAGAATTATTGTAATCTAACATCCTATTTCCCACGTCTCTTCCCTGCTCTCACACTTGGTCTGTTCTTATTCGAAGGAGATTTGCTTCTCAATCCTCTTGACTTTCTAGCAGCAGAAGTTTTTCCACGAAGAACACGATTTTTTGAAGTAGGTTTACAAATCCATTTCATCTGTTTATCATTTTCAATTTCAGGTCTTTTAGGGTCAACACAAATAACTTCATAAAAATAACTTATTCCGTCCTTTCCAATTTGATATGAATTTAAAACTTCAAGATTTTTGAATTTCTTTTGAACTCTAGATTCTGCAATCCACTTGTAATCCATTTTCAAATTCTTTCTTGTATGAAGTCTTTTACTTCTTCTACCTTTATTCGGCCTTGAACGCTTGTGCCCTCCTCTTTTAATTCTTACTCGAATAACAACAAAACCAATTTTATCTTTATATCCAAGTGCTCGTGCACGATCTAACCGAAGTGGTTTATCAACTCTTGTGAAAACGTTCGACTTTCTCCATTCAATCATTCGTTCTCTAAGAGTTTTCTTTTCAGGCTTTTTCCAAGCTTGCCTTATATAATGATACATTCCTTTTACCATGAATTATTAATAGAAAATTGGTTTTTAAAGATTAGGGTTTGGATTATTTTGTATAATCAAGGGACATGTATCATGGGGGAACCGAAAATTATTTCACACTTCGTGCTCAAATCAATATAACTTCAAAATCGCCTTGCAGATTTTTCCGTCGTTAAAATTATTAATATGCAAAATTCTAAGCTATCTTAATTATTTTCTTAAAATTTTGGCTTGACAAGGTCTGGCAAAATTCATTAATTGTGAACAAAGTGAACCAAATTTAAGTGTAAAATAAGGGGGTATATTTATTGAATAAAACCCAACAAAAAACTTTATTAATCTATTTTTACTCAAAACAACATGCAAGAAAAAAAAGAGGTCGAAAAAACTTCTGAACAAATTGATTTTGTAAAATGGTTTTCAGAATTAAACAAAGATTCTGGGAGCATTGCAGGAGGAAAAGGCGCAAACCTTTCTGAAATCTACAACTTAAAAGTTCCGGTTCCAGCAGGATTTGTAATAACAGCTCAAGCTTATGATTATTTTATCAAAGAAAATAATTTAGACAAAAAAATAAAAAAACTTTTAGAAACAATCAGCTATGAAGACACAAAACAATTAGATGAAACAACAAAAAAAATACGAGAATTAATTTTAAATGCAGAAATCCCAAAAGAAATGCAAGAAGAAATTCTTGAATCATATGATTCTCTTGACACGCGCG